>NZ_AP027370.1:1652500-1952500 GCF_030296055.1 Hydrogenimonas cancrithermarum | reverse complement strand
CTCATAGCGCATGACCTGTGTCGGTCCCTCGGAGCTTCCGGTGACCTCTTCGAAAGTCGGGAAGAGAATCTCCTCTTCTTTGTCAAAATGTTTGAGGGTATCGACCATGAACTCCTCGAAATGTCTGAAAGCTTCTGTAAAATCACCACTGCTCGCCGCCTGCTCCGCTTTGGCGAACGCTTCGTCACACATACGGTGCTCATCACGCATATAGTTTGAAATTTCCATCGAGACTCCTATTTGAACATCAAAAATATTTTACCCATCAGCGCCGCAGTGAGTGCGAGAAAAGAGACAAGAATCCAATCCATTGACGATCCTTTCATTTGGCGTAAAATAATTTTACAAAAAAACTCTTTTTAAAATGTTGACACATGTCAACCGATGTCACAAAAACGTCACTGAATACCCAAACAATGGGATTTAGTGACATTTTCGTGAGAAGTTTTTTTATGGCTTGGCAAGTCGAATCGTTCTATCATTTCAGTGACCGAAAAATGATTCGGTACCTACTCCAACAGCTTGCATCGAAGAGCAGGATCCGGAGCCTTCTCTCCCCGGGCTTCGGGCCCTGCTCTTCAGTTTATGTCTAACAAAACGTTCATGACTTTCATCGAAAACACAAGAGCAGATGAAAATCGTGAGCGTTTCATCTCTTTCCGAGAGACAAAGCTTCAGTGAGAGGAATTTCTTCACGAACCCGTTCGTGAAGAGAGGAGATATTTTCAGGCAAATCAGATAAAGAAGAAAACATGATACTCAAAGAGATACTCAAACGTGACGGCTCCAAAGAACCTTTCGCTCCATACAAAATCGAAGACGCCATCAAAGCGGCTTTCAAAAGCCAAAACACACAGTACGACAATACGATCTTTTTCAATGTTCTCGAACGGCTTGAAAGCAAACGGATCGCCGCCGTCGAAGACATTCAGGATATGATCGAGCAGGAACTCTTCAAAGCACGCTACTTCGAAGTGATGCGCGCATTCATGATCTACCGCCACACGCACAAAATGCAGCGCGAACATATCTACGGCCTGACCGAAGACACGACCTTTGTCAACTCCACCGAAACGATCGAAGAGTATATCGGCAAAAGCGACTGGCGCATCAACGCCAACTCCAACACCGGTTACTCACACGCCGGACTCATCAACAACACAGCCGGGAAAGTGATCGCCAACTACTGGCTCGACAAGGTCTACTCCAAAGCCGAAGGATATGCCCACCGAAACGGAGACTACCATATCCACGACCTCGACTGTCTCAGCGGCTACTGTGCGGGATGGAGCCTGCGTGTTTTGTTGGACGAAGGATTCAACGGCGTCAGGGGACGTGTCGAGAGCCGCCCGCCCAACCACTTCAGAGAAGCACTCGGACAGATGGCCAATTTCCTTGGTATCCTGCAGAGCGAATGGGCCGGTGCACAAGCCTTCAGCTCGTTCGACACATACCTGGCTCCTTATGTATTCAAAGACAAACTCGACTACGTAGAGATCAAAAAGGCGATCCGAAGCTTTGTCTACAACCTCAACGTTCCGGCACGCTGGGGTCAATCCCCTTTTACCAATATCACGATTGACTGGACCGTGCCCGAAGATCTGAAAGAGCAGATGCCGACACGTGCCCAGCGCCATCTCTTCACAGGGCTCGAAGACAACGAGCTGATCCGCATCGTGAAACAAAGAGATCCCTCTGTATCGAAACTGGAAGAACTGCGCTACAAACATTTCCAGAAAGAGATGAATCTCATCAACCGCGCCTACTACGAGGTGATGACCGAAGGCGACAGTACGGGCCAGCCCTTCACCTTTCCGATCCCGACCGTCAACATCACCGAAGATTTCGACTGGTACGGCGAAAACACCGATATCCTTTTCGAGAATACGGCCAAGATCGGCTCCTCCTACTTCCAGAATTTCATCGGAAGCCAGTATGTCCGGGATGAAAACGGCAACCTCGTTCCCAATGAAGAGGCGTACAAGCCGGGGCATGTCCGCAGCATGTGTTGCCGGCTACAACTCGATCTTCGCGAACTCCTCAAACGCGGCGGCGGGCTCTTCGGAAGTGCCGAGATGACCGGCAGCATCGGGGTCGTGACGATCAACATGGCACGCCTCGGTTTTGTCCATAAAGGTGATAAAAGTGCGCTTCTTGCCCGTCTGGAGGAGTTGATGGATATGGCCGCCTCGACACTGGAGAAGAAAAGAAAATTCATTCAGGAGCTCTACGACCGGGGGCTTTTCCCCTACACGAAGCGCTACCTGCCCGGTTTCAACAACCACTTCTCCACGATCGGCGTCAACGGCATGAACGAGATGATCCGAAACTTCACCGGCGATACCGACCATATCGCCACCGAGAGCGGCCAACAGTTCGCCATCGAAATCCTCGACTTCATGCGCGAGAAACTCAAAGCCTACCAGGAGGAGAGCGGCAACCTCTACAATCTCGAAGCGACACCGGCCGAGGGAACGACCTACCGCTTCGCCAAAGAGGACAGAAAACGGTACCCGGGCATCATCCAAGCCGGCGAAGGAGAGAACATCTACTACACCAACTCCTCGCAGATCCCGGTCGATTGGACCGAAGATCCGTTCGAAGCGCTCGAGCTGCAAGATACGCTGCAGTGCAAATATACCGGCGGGACGGTGCTGCACCTCTACATGAGAGAGCGCATCAGCTCGGCCGAGACGTGCCGAAACCTCGTCAAAAAGGTGATTACAAACTTCAGGCTCCCCTACATCACCATTACACCGCTCTTTTCGGTCTGTCCGAAACACGGCTACATTCCTGGCGAACACGAATACTGTCCAAAGTGTGACGAGGAGCTGCTGTTGACCTATGATGAAATGGAAGATAAGAATAAAAACAATGATGAAAAAGCATCTTGACCAAAAAACCAAGGAGGACAATCATGGATCGAAATGAAACACTCAAAAAACTCGAATCGAAACGGACCAAATGCACTGTGTATACCAGAGTGATGGGCTATCATCGGCCTGTAGAGAGCTTCAACATCGGCAAGAAAGGCGAACACCGCCAGAGGAAGCAGTTCGTTGAGCGATAAACCGATCTACGACATCACGCCGTTCACCCATCTCGACTACCCGGGCAAACTGGCGGCGATCGCATGGTTTTGCGGATGCAACATGCGTTGCATCTACTGCTACAACAGCGATATCGTCTTTTCGAAATCGGGTGAATATACGTTGGAGGACCTTGTCGCTTTTTTAAAGAAGCGGACGGGACTGCTCGACGGCGTCGTGCTGAGTGGCGGAGAGCCGACACTCAACGATCTCGCACCGCTCTGTCGAGAGATCAAAGCGATGGGATACATGATCAAACTCGACACCAATGGGCTCAATCCCGTCCGTGTCAAAGAGCTTGTGGAAGAGGGTCTCGTCGACTATATAGCACTCGATTTCAAAGCGAGAAATGGAAAATTCGGCTACATCACAGGTTCGAGCCGCTTCGACAGATTCGCCGATACCCTCGACTACCTGATCGAAAAGAGATTCGATTTCGAAGTCAGGACAACCGTCCATGCCGATCTTCTCCAACCAGAAGATATCAACATGATGATCGAAGAGCTCAAAAGCAGAGGCTACGAGCGCCCCTACTACCTCCAGAAATTCATCAAAACATCCAACAACATCGGAGATATCGATGAACCCTCTCAAGCGTTCGACGTCTCCAAACTCGACGACACACTGCCAATCATCTGGCGTTAAGAACAGTTTCTAACGCATCATCCATCATCCATCATCTTTAAAACATACCCCTGTCCGGAAACGTTTTCGATCAACGCCTTGTCGCTTTTTTTCCGGACACGTCGTATAAAAGTGCGCAGACGTTCATCACTGACACTCTCTCCTTCCCAAAGAACCGTCTTGATCGCTTCGTTGGAAAGATAGTGGTTCGGACTGTGCAGAAGCTGTGCGATAAAGCGGCTTTCGCGTTTGCTCAGATGGACAAGCACCCCTTTTTTGAACAACTGCTCGCTCTGCAGATCATAGGCGAATGGTGCTTTCAACTTCACGAGGCTCTCTTTTTTGATCCTCTCCGAAAGTGTACACATATAGTCCAGAAGCTCTTCCGGATCGAACGGCTTGATGAAATATTTCACGACGCCCACATCGATCGCACCCAGCAGCTTCTCTTTGTCGCTGTAGGCACTGAGAATGACGATGGGGATCTCCGGACTCTCCTTTTTGATTGTCGATGCAAGCTCCAGACCCGTCATTTTCGGCATCGTTATATCGGTAATAACGACATCGGGTTTCATTTTTCTACACCGCTCAAGCCCTTCGATACCGTCATGTACAACCTCGAAACTTTTGAAGTAGTCGCCGATCGCCTCTTTCAGCAGCTGTGCCAGACGCTTCTCATCCTCGACAAGCAGTACCTTCAGACGAGCCAGTTTCGAACTGCACGGCATCACTCGACCTCTCTCTCGCTTGGATGTTCCAGTGGAAGTTTAATCGTAAAGCGGGCGCCTTTCTCACCGTTTCCCACCTCGATAGTCCCGCCGAAACTCTTTTCGATGATCATCTTCGACATAAACAGACCCAATCCCGTACCCTTTGCCGCATGTTTTGTCGTGAAGTAGGGTTCGAAAATACGATCGATCACGCCATTTTCGATCCCTCCTGCACTGTCCTCGACCTCGATGAGCACACTATCATCCGATCGTTTCATGGCGATTCGGATCGATTTCTCCTCATACGCCTGCTGCTTGAATGCATCTTTCGCATTCTGCAGCAGATTGATGAGTACCTGCGACAGTTCGTTACTCACACCGACCACCCTGAGTGACGTGTCCACCGATTTTTCGATCGATATATACTCCTTCTCAAGCGTTTTCCCCAGAATTTGCAGTGCCTCCTCCAGACTTTCGGCAGGTGCAAAGGGCGCTTTGGGCTTGTCGGGTTTGAAAAAGTTGATGAAATCTTCGATCGTCTGCGACATATTCTGGATCATCGATTTGGCATCACTGTAGATCGCGTCGACCTGATCCACTTCCTGCCTGTGAGCAGCTTTTTTGAGATTGAAGAGCGCCAGTGCCAGTTCCGTCAGCGGCTGTCGCCACTGATGTGCGATGTTGGCCATCATCTGTCCCAGACTCGCCATGCGTGACTGCAAAAAGAGCATCTTCTGCTTCTCTTCGTTCTTCTGTACCTCTTCACGCACCCGCTCTTCGAGGTGTTTGTTGAGTTCGTAGAGTTTTCTCGTCTGCAGCCTAACCCGCTCTTCGAGCGTCTGGTTGAGCATCTCCAATTCGCGCTCTTTCTTCTCCAGTGCCATCTTCAGCTCCACCTCTTTCGTCACATCGTACCGGATCGCGATAAACTCTTCGATGAGATCGTTCTCGTCGAGTATCGGAATGATCGTCGTGTTGACATAGAAGGTACTGCCGTCTTTCGCACGGTTCTTGACAGTCGCTCGATAGGTTTTTTTGGCAAGAATCGTATCCCAAAGCCGTTTGAACTTCTCCTTCGGCACATCCGGATGACGGACGATGTTATGGTTCTGGCCGATCAATTCATCGCGACTGTAGCCGGAAATTTTGCAGAATTCGTCGTTGACGAAGGTGATGATGCCGTTGATATCGGTTTTCGAGACGATATTGGAACTCTCGATCGCCTCTTTGTACTGCTTGAACATGCTCAAGCGTACCGCTCCTCCCATTGTTCAAACGCCGGCGAAAAGTAGTTGATCCGCACCTTTTTGAACTCGCGTGTGGAGTAGAGATAATCATACTCTTCGACACCGATCTCGTTCGCCATCTCTCCGACGATCGCTTCGACCTCCTCTTTGGACTTGCCATGCACCATCGAAAAGAGTGGATAGGGCCAGTTGGGGTAGACGGGACGAAGATAGCAATGGCTGACCGCACTGTAGGCCGCAACCGTCTCGCCGATCTCTTCCGCACGCTCTTCGGGAACTTTCCAGACCACCATCGCATTGGCGGTAAACCCGGCTTTTCTGTGGTAGAGAATCGCGGCGAACCGGCGCATCAACCCCGCCTTTTTCATCCGCTCCGCCTCCGTGGCGAGCGTTTCGTAGTCGATCCCAAGAGTATCGACGATCGGCGCGAAAGGTTCGGCGACAGGTTCGATATCTTTTTGAAGCCCTTTGATCATTTCGAAATGGATCGGCTCGAGCGTCATCGGCTCTTTTTTCGCACGTTTGACGGTCTCTTTTTTCGCTCGGTCGCCTTTGACATCAAGCTGCACGGAGATTTTGAACATCTTTTTCGTCGGCAGAACGATGAACTCCTCCGCATCCGCCTTTTCGGCCAGAAGCTTCACCGTTCTCTCCAAACCGAGTTTCGAATCCGGTGCCACGGCGATCGTAAACCAGAGATTGTAGGGGTTGTTGCGCTCATAGTTGTGGCTCACACCCGGATGCGCGTTGATGATCCCGGCCGCTTTTTCGATCTCGTCTACCTTGAATGCGACAAGCGACGATTTGTATCCCAGCGACTTCGTATCGAAAATCGCGGAAGTCTGCCGGATCACCTTCTCTTCCTTCAACCTCTTGTAAAGCTTTAAAATCTCTTCCTCGTTGCTTCCAAGCTCACGTGCCAAATCCGCAAATGGACGCTTGGAGATCGGAAAGCTCTTCTGTATCACTGTTAAAAACTCTTTTTCCATCCTGATGATCCCCGATTTTTTTTACCCATTATAGAGATTTCATCTTTACACTTTCCTTGATGCGCATCAAAGGCAATTTCAAGTGGAGTATGATAAGATTACGCTATCTTGAACCGAGGCACTTCATGGCGTATTTTCCGGCTTTTATCAAACTCGATGGCAAAAAGATTCTTCTGGTTGGCGGCGGCAATATCGCCGGTGAAAAACTCGAAAAACTGCTCGATTTCACGAAAGAGATCACCGTTATCGCTCCCGAAATATCCGATACCGTCCGAACCATGGCCGAGACGAACGGATTGACGCTCCACCAACGCCCCTATCGGCCTGAAGATATCGAAGGATATTTCGTCGTCATCGTCGCCGTCGACGATCTTTCGTTGCAAAAAGAGATATACGATGCATGCCAGATGCGCCACACACTCTGTAACAGTGTCGACTCGGTCGACTACTGCGACTTCATCTTCCCCTCCTATACCAAAAAGGGGGCGCTAACCGTCGCCTTCTCCACATCGGGCATCTCTCCCTCCGTCGCAAAATACCTGCGCCGGGCCATCGAAACGGTCATTCCCGACTCTGTCGCAGACTTCCTGGAAGAGATGAAGCAGCTGCGCGCCTCCCTTCCGAAAGGAAAAGAGCGGATGAAACTTCTCGATGAAAAAGCCAGAATCTACATCGACAACCTCTTTAAAAAAGGCCAATAACCATGTTCAACAAAAAAATCGTCTACTTTCTGATGTTCGTTTTCGCATTTTTGAGTATCTCCGCACTGATCGTCAATATGCCGGAAAAAAAAGATGCACAGGTCATTGAAAAACTCGCACCCTACTTCCCCTACGAAATAACCAAAACCATCGGAGGGCTCGATCTCATCGACAAAAGAAGTGGTGAAAAGCTGAAACTCGACAATGCGAAAGTCTTCCTCGCCTACGACGACTACCTCAAAAAATGGGGAAAAACACACCTGAAGATAGAGGGCAACAGACTCGTCATTCTCGACGACAGCGGTACCCCGGTCGATTCGATGGAACTCACTCCCAACCAACGCTCATTCATTCAGAAATTTTTCTTTCAACAGTGAGGCATCGACTGTTCCTCTGAGCGGTTCTTTCAAAAAAACCTCTTGTGGAGAAAGTAGAAAGAGCGTCGGATACACCAGTGTATAGAGCAATTCGATCGGATAATCTTCATTCTCTTCGGTCACGATGACCGCAATGGTTTTTTCGTTGACGAGATCGACGACATCTTTGTCGCGGAATGTTGTAGCGAAAAGTTCTCTGCATGCCCCACACTCACGCGTAACAAGCACAACCAGCATCGGTTTTCCGCTTTGCTGGGCAAGAACCAACGCCTTGTCGAACGATCCCATCCATTGAATCGTATCAGCGAAAAGTTGTATCGTCAGCAGCAACGTCGCCAAGGTTCTTTGCATCATCGAACCACATAATCGACCGGTTTGCCTTCTAACGTTTTGAGAAAGGCTACGATCTGATCGATCTGATCGTTTGTCAACGTCAAACCAAGCTGGTGTCTGGCCATGATCCGAACCGCCTCTTCGATCGTTTCAATCGATCCGTTATGAAAATAGGGGGCGGTACGTGTCACATTACGCAGTATCGGCACACGAAAAACAAATTGGCCGTTCCTGCCGTGAAATTCACCGATATCCGAAAAAGGGAAGGCTGCGTCACCGCGAGGTTTCTGCCAGCTGAAACCGGCAAAATAACGTGCACCGTTGACGAAGCGTGATTCTGGTGCGAGAATCGAATTGTAGCGCCTGAGCGGAAAGTGCTGAAGGCTCTGTCCACCTACGCTCATTCCCGTATGACACCCCTTGCATCCGATACGCATAAAAAGATAGAGACCCGCTTTCGCCTCATCCGAGATGGCATCGTCATCCCCCTCCAAAAAGAGGTCAAACGCCCCGCGTGTCAGCAGTGTCCGCTCGAAAGCACCGATCGCTTTGGTTACCGTGTCGAACGTTATCCCCTTTTTTGGAAACACATTTGCAAAGGCTTCGACATAATCGTCCCGCCTTTTCAATCGCTCGACCACCTTCTTAGGTGACATCGCCATCTCGAACGGTGCCTGGATCGGCCCTTTGGCCTGATCTTCCACACTCGGACTCCTGCCATCCCAAAACTGCCGTTTCGCCAATGCCGCATTCAAAACCGTTGGCGAATTGAGATGTTTCGGATTGGGCTGGTTGTGGTAACCGATCGCCGTCGGCCGATTGTCGTCGCCGCCGGCTTCAAGAATGTGACAGCTGGCACAACTGAGCGTCCGGTCTTTAGATAGAACCGGGTCGAAAAAGAGGCGATGCCCCAATGCGATCTTTTTTGACGATAGAGGGTTGTCGGAGTCGTCCACAACCTGAAGCGCTCTATCCCAGGATGACGGCACCGGCGAAAGCCCCCGATGCAAAGCCTCTTTGCGAAGCGATTCATCAACCGGCAGATCGAATGTTTCGCTAGGCTTGGGAATCAAAAATCCGATATTGAAGTAGAGGGTGAAAACGAGCGTTGTGATTAGCAGAATGATCAGATGGGTTCTCATGTTTCATGATATCTCCATCTGACGAAAAAATCATTGACTTTTATCAATCCTTTTCGTTGATCCACTCCAGATCTTTTTTGAGTTCCACCACTTTCCCGACAACGATAAGTGCCGGTGTTTTGATACCTGCGGCTTTGACTTTCGCATGAATGTCGGCCAGCGTACCTGTGACACTCTTCTGCTCGGGCGTCGTTCCTTTGCTGATCACGGCACACGGCGTATCTTCGGAACGGCCGATACGTATGAGGTTTTTGGCGATGTTTCCAAGGTTGTGCAGCCCCATCAAAAAAACGATCGTCTCATCCGCTTTCATCGACTCCCAGTCGACTTGCGAATGCTCTTTATTGGGCGCTTCGTGACCCGTGACGACTTTGAACGAAACGGCGACCCCCCGGTGTGTTACGGGAATGCCCGCATACGCCGGCACGGATATGGCCGAAGTGACGCCTGGAATGAATTCGAAAGCGATGCCGCGTTCTTTGAGGTATTTCGCCTCCTCGCCCCCTCGTCCGAAAACCAGCGGGTCGCCTCCCTTGAGCCGGACGACATTGTCGTATTTGAGTGCGTTTTGGTAGATCACTTCGTTGATCTGATCCTGCGGCAGCGTATGACGGCCGTCCGCCTTGCCGACATAGACAAATTCACAGCCATCCTTCGCCTCTTTCAGAATATCGGGGTTTGCGAGACGGTCGTAGATAATCACATCGGCCTCACGCACTACACGCAGCGCCTTCACCGTCAAAAGATCGATATCGCCCGGTCCGGCGCCGGTCAGATAGACTTTGCCCATAAGTTACAATCCTCTTCTTTCATCTTCATTTAAATAACAGGACGGGTCCTCCGCCCACAAATCCCCGTGAATCGCGTAGGCACGGCTTCGCGATCCGCCGTTGCAGATATCGATGACACCGCAATCCTTGCAATACCCTTCCAGTTTTCTCGGATGCTCACGCAGTTTCGTCAGCATCTCGTTGCTCTCATCCAGCCATATCTCGCTGAAAGGCCGCTCGGTCATATTGCCGATATAGAAAGGAAAGAACGGATCGGGTTTGACACGCCCCATCCAGTCGATGTTGCCGAGCTTTCGTCCGGCACTGTTTCCGCCCCAGTTTCCAAGGCGCCGTGCCATCTCCTCTTTGAGATCCGGATACTTTTCGCCAAACTTTTCCAGAAACACAATCGCATCCATCTCCATATTGCCTGTGACGATGTCGATATCTTTTCCCTCCTCGATATACTCGAAGGCTTTGTCGATGATAAACTCGACGAACTCACGGCGCTCGGCCTTGGAGATGTCGATCTTGAGATTGTCCAGCCCGCGGCCGCTGTAGACCAGATGGGAGATGTAAATCTTGTCGACACCGATATTTTCGGCGAGTTCGAAGATAGGGTAGAAACTCTCTTTCGTCTCGTTCGTGATCGTAAAGCGGATACCGGCGTTGCCGCCGTGTTTTTGAATCAACGCAATCGCATCGAGACTCTTGCGGTACGCGCCTTCGAGGCCACGGAACTTGTCGTGAACCTCTTCGATCCCGTCGATACTGATACCGATATAGTTGAACGTTTCGATAATTCTGTCGACATTCTTTTCACTCACGTAAAGGCCGTTGGTCGAAAGGTAGGTAACGATACCCGCTTCCCGCATCGCTTCGGCGATCTGGAAAATGTCACGGCGAATCAGTGGTTCACCCCCGCTGAAAATGACAAATTTGATGCCGGCTTTTTTCAACTCCGGGATGGAGCCCAAAATGAATTCGGTACTCAGAAAATCTTCCGAATTGGGATCGGCGTAGCTGTAGCAGTGGTGACATGCGAGGTTGCAGCGGTTGGTAAAGTTCCAGATAACGATGCTGCCATCCAGGACCCGCTCTTTTTTGCCGCTTGTCACCGATTTGATGAGATTGGAGAGACGAAACATCAGTGGCTCTCTTTTTTCTCGAAGACGAAGATGCCGGAAGGTTTTGGGATCTGCCACTCGAGGTTCAGCCACCACTTTTTCGGATCGGGATCGGTTGTCTTGTAGGCTTGGACCATATTTTTATCATTGACCGAAAAGTAGAGATAGGGATGATTCGGCGACCAGCGTACATGCAGAATCATACCCGGAAACTCGAGACGGCGAACCACTTCGAGCCTTTTCGCATCGACGATCTGTACCACCGGAAATTTCTTTCCGCTGAAAGTGACGGCAAGCCACTTTTTATTCGGGCTCAGTGCCGTAAAGACGGGATTGCCTTCCACTTCGATCGCTTTGACGAAATTGAAACCGTGATCGAAGACAAAGACTTTTCTGTTTCCGACGGCCGGAATGAAGAAGTAGTCGCCGCTGATACTCCAAAAACCGAAATGCGGCACCTTGAGTATGCGCTCCTTTTTGCCCATTTTCAGCGGCACTTTCCGGTAATTCATCGTGTCCAGGTCCAATACGCCGACATTTTTGGAGTTGAAGAAGCCGACGACATAGAGGTTTTTGTCGATCATCGCGTCGAACGGGACTTCACCGGCGTGCTCGATCTTTTTGTAGAGTCTGAATTTCGGCGTTTTACCGGTGGGCATCTCATCCTTCATGACCCAGAGTTCATCACTGTCCATACAGGCGAAGACAAGATAGTCGCCATACTCTTTGATGCCGACGTTTCTGCTTCCGGTTTCGATCGTCTGCAGATGGTTCAGATCACGGTCGAGAATTTCAACGGTTTTGTTGTCGTAGTTTGCCACTGCGACATAGTTGTCGCCGACGATAAATCCAATGGCGCTCTCACTGGTTTTGTACTCTTTGAGTTTCTTCTCCCGGATCGGATCGAACTTGACCACATACCCGTCACGGGTTATCACATACCCGTCATTGTCGCGAAACTTCACGACGGCATGGTTGAAGTTGTGCATATCCTTGATTTCGTTGGTAAACATATTGTTCTCGATGACGGCAAGGGCTGAATTTTCACGCTCGACGACAAAAAGTTTGTCTTTCGATTTCGGTAAGATAAGCGCAGGGTCTTTCGGCAGATCCGCCGAAAGTGCCGAAAGTGCGAACAGGCCCGCAACGAGAATAGATTTTTTCAACAGGTTCATTTGGCATCCTTGAATTTCATAATATAATCGGCTAACGCCTGCATCTCTTCCGGTTTCAAATCACCGAACGATGGCATCGAATTTCGCTTGTATCCAAGCGACTTGAAAGTTCCCTCAGGATCGGCGATCATTGCAATGATCTGGCCCTTGTCGCGTTTCGAGGCAATCGTTTTGAACGACGGGCCGAACGCTTCGGCCGTCTGGTGATGACATCCCCAGCAGTACGTTTTGAAAAGTTTTTCTCCATCTCCGTTGTCAGCCATCACTGCAAGTGCAGTCAAAACAACGGTAACCATTATCTTTTTCACAGCATCCTCATTTTACAATCGTTTCGACTTTTTTCATCAATATCGGCTCTGTCAGCGTTTTGTCCTCGAGGTCCAAAACGGCTGCACAACTCGGTTTTGCCAGTATGACATACATTTCGGCCACAATTCTATCATTTTTGTGCAGTGAAGGAACCTTATAAACGAACTCTTTTTTCTCTTTTGCACCCAAATTGTTCACAAATCCACGTTTTTTCGCAAAATATGGAATCGCGACGCGCTTTCCATGCTCATCGGCGAACTCCGTTACGAACGTTGCCTGCTTGTCCTCCATCGGATCTGTTTTGAAATTTTCCCAAATCACTTTTCCGTCACGTATCACTTTGAGCTTCAGATATTTCATCCGAGCAGCCTGCACAATGAGCGGATGTTCCATCTTGTTTTCAATGACCACATGAATGGTGTTGCCTTCTGGTCTGATCGTGATATCCACACTCTTCGTTCGCATCTCCGCATCGTGTATTCCAGCAAAAAAGTGGCTTCTATGCTCTGTTCTGGAACGTTTGTTCATCTTTTCGACAGGACCCTCGATATAGGGCATATGACATTTGATACACCCTTTACTGTCCTGGTTTTCATCCATCGCTTTGAATATAAGTACCCCTTGCGCGTTGCGCTTATGCGAATGACATCCCATGCAGGCATATTTGTCATAGATAGGACTTTTGACCATTCCATGCTTGTCACTATCATCAGGATTGTCGAGAGAGCCGTAGAGTGTCGGTTTGTAGCCCGCCGCCTGACGCGCAAGCGTATTGATGTTAAATTTGTGCGACTTCTTGACATAGGCTATCTGATGGCAATAAAAACAGGAGATAGCATCCTTCTGCTCTTTGTGAATAGGATTCGGTGTTGTCTTTCCCGCCTCCATATCCGAAAGATTCTTCGCCGCGGGCATGTGGCAGCGGCCACAATCATAGACCGGTACTTTCTGCGCCACTTTTCTATGCAATTCATCATTGAAGTAAGTTTTCGAGTGATAGGATGACTGATACTCGTCATAAATATCGGGATGACACTCGTTGCACGATTTGTTCGTTAGATACTCTGCAGAGAAAAGTGTAACAGCAAGAAGAATCAAAATAGATACATTTTTCATGATAGACCCTTTATGCAGGGATATGGTGTAGAGTCTCTCTCCCAAAAAGGGAGAGAGTGTGGTCTGTCTTATGCGCCAGGAATATGCTGACGATGTTCGACAGAGTAAGTAAAGGTAGGTGTCGTCAAGTTGTAGATATACTTGATGAACTTACCTGTTTTGGCATCATAGATACCGATACGTCCGGTTGTCCACTCGGAAATGAATGTCCATTTGCCATGGTTTGCAGGCTCTGCATGAAGCAGACGAGGCTGTACGGGTTTTTTGACCTTCTTGCCTTTCTTGGCCGTATAGGTAAGAAGTTTTTCGTTTGAAAGCTTGGAATCGACCTCTTTCCCTTTGACCGTCTGGTACTGTGTCGCATCCCAGGTCTGGAGAATTTTTCCTGTATGCGCATCGATCAGTCTACCCTTTTTCTTGCCGACTTCGATGATTCGGTCGGTTTCGAGTGTCTCTTTGTTGATCAGATACACTTTGTTGTAGTTTTCGGGTGATCCGAGCACACAGTCTGCCCACAGATAGGGAGTGTCTTTGCTCGTACCGACAAAGAGTCCACCGCCCGCTGTCGGAACGTTGGCGACGACATCCCAGTTCATATCCCAGATAACGACATTACCAACATTCATACTGACAGTTGCATTGAGTTGGCCGTAGTCTTTGTTATACCACGAACTTCCCTGTCCCGGGTGCGGTTTCGTTCCCGGACCGGTATAGACCTTCGCTGCCAGTTTTTTGGTTTTGAAATCGACGATACCGATGACATCGCTTCCCTGAGATGCAATCATGTAGTATCGGCCGATCTCTTTTCCTTCGTTCAGGAATGCATCGTGAAGAATTTTACCGATGTTCGGAACATCACCGACAATCGGAAAGTCGGGTTTGCTGTAATCGACGATGTAAACATGGCCGCCATCTTTCAATGCGAATGCGAAATAAGGGCCATACGGTGTATCGGCGATCGATGCGACACGACTCGCGACGATGTTACCGTCCGGATCGATGACGCCAGCCGTCTGATAAACTTTGAGCGGCTCGAGCGTCAATGCGTCACAGAGGACTGCTCCACCGGGGTTGTAGTTGCCCGCCATCACATATTTACCGTCTGGAGAGACTGCCAGACCGCGTGACTCCTGTCCTACCTGGACACTTGCAAGGGCGGGCTGGCCCGGCGCTGCCAGATCGAACATCGTCAATCGGCCTGAGCGGCTGATGGAGTATGCATAACGCGGCATCCGCTTGTTGGTCACCGTAACATGAACCGCGAAGCCGGCTTTGTGGCGTGAGAGGACTTTTCCGTTCGTACCGTCGATGAAATCGACGAGCGATGCGTCACGCTCGGTCGCGAAGACAATATTCATGACACTCTTGACATCCGTCGCATGCGGATATTTTTTCAGAAGCTGTTTTCGATCCGCAAGCTTCTTCCAGGTTTTTTTCACCTCATCGAGACTGAGGCGAAGTTCCACCGTATTCTTCCAGTTCATCAACCAATCGACCATGCCAGCGGCATCGTCTTTGCTGAACAGATGCTTCCATTCAGGCATCGCCGTACCCGGTCGTCCGTTCAAAATGGTTTCGGCGAGCATCTGCGCATTCTTCTTTTTAAGCGCTTTTGGCCGAAGGTCGGAGCCGACGCCACCTTGGTGAATCGGTCCATGACATCCCTGGCACTCTTTTTCGTACACTTTTGCGAAATCCATCTTCGATGTACCGGCATAGAGCGATCCGGCAACCATTGAGACAGCTGCAGCCATACTTAGCATTTTCCCAAGCTTCATATTCTCTCCTTTATTTGGATAAGCCCTCCCCACAAAAGCAGCCCGAAGGCTACTCACCTTGTTCCAGACGTTTCTTCTCCTGAAAATAGATGAAGAACATCGGGATGACGATGACCGTATGCAAAAAGATCGTAAGCGTTAACGGACCTTGATTCAGCCATGCAAACAAATTGCCGCATGCCAGATCTGTACATGCTTCCCACATAGTTTACTCCTTTCATTCTTATATTAAATATAAATCGTAAGGAAGAGCAACCTCTTCCTCACTTTTATGCCGCTTGAGCGGCCATGCCTTCAGCTGCTTCCTCAGTAGCTGTGACTTTTCCGATAGTCAAAAGGTCCCATGCGAGATAAACGAATCCCGCAAAGGTGACGAGGCCCATCACCAAGCGCCACGCCTGAGCCTGTACGTACCAAGGCAGTTCCTGTGCGATGAAGAATGCATCCCATCCGCCACCAAGATCCGCACGTTCGACGAGAACCTGCTCATATCCGGCGATCGTCAATGCGACCGTCATACCGAGTACACCGAAAATGATGAGGAAAAGCGACATTTTTGTCTTGAATGTCATCTTCATAGTTTTGACACCGTATGCACCCTGCACAGCGAGATACATCATTCCGATAAGAATCGTCGCATAAGCGCCGAAGAACGCCAGGTGGCCGTGTGCCGCCGTAAACTGCGTACCGTGTGTATAGATATTGACCTGTGGCAATGTGTGGAAAAATCCCCAGATACCTGCACCAAGGAAGTTTCCGAACGCGTTGGCCGCAATCCATGCCATGGCAGGCGTATTGTTGATAGCATGCGCGTTGCCTTTCGCTTCGCAATGCCCCTGTTCTTTGCCCCAATCATAAAGGACATGAACGAACATCGCAACCAGCGGAACCGGTTCCAGGGCACTGAAGAGTGCACCGATTTCCCACCAGTACTCAGGTGTACCGATCCAGAAGTAGTGGTGTCCGAGGCCAAGGATACCTGAACCAAAAAGCATCAGAACTTCAATCCATAACCACATTTCGACAATCTCTCGTTTCGCACCGAGAATCTTGATAAGGGCGTATGCGGCAAGTGTACCGACGAAAACTTCCCATGTCGCTTCAACCCAAAGGTGAATGACCCACCACCACCAGTACTGGTCCATGGAGATGTTGTCGGTAAAGAACATACCGCACAGATAGAGGCCCGCCAAGGCAAAAAGGTTCGCAACCATAACGGTCATAATACCGGTTCTGCGCCCTTTCATGTAGGTCGCGAAAACGTTCCAGTAAAAGATAAGAACGACGACGACAATACCGATGTCTGCCCAGCGTGGGGCTTCAAGATATTCGCGTCCTTCATTGATGAACCAGATTGTCGTTTCGCTTGCAGACCCGACCTGTATAAAGATGTAGACCAGAACGACAACCGTAACGGCGGCGGTCAAAACCCAGAATGCCAACTTTCCAAGGCCGATCGCAACAGCCTCTTCGCCCGTTTCGTCAGGGATCATGTAGTAGACCGATCCGATCATGGCGAAAAGCATCCAGACGACAAGTGCGTTGATATGCACCATCCGGGCGACACTGAAGTCAAAAAGTTCGAACAAGAACCCAGGATATAGAAATTGAATCGCGGCAATGAGACCCATCAGCAACTGTGCGCCGAACAGGACGATCGCTACGCGAAAATAGTTCATCGCAAGTTTTTGCGATTCATACTTCAAATGTGCACTAGTGAGCATGTGTACCTCCTTCTAAACGTTTCGCAGACTGGGAGAAGTTACGGGGGAAACCGTTGGTATCGATAGAACTCATATGTTTCAAGAATGCAACCAACGCAACCGCTTCTTTTTTCGTAATTCCCAGGTTTGGCATCATACGCGCATGCGTAGGATATCGGGAAGGATGCATCAAAAATTCCGCCATCGCTTCCTCTTTCGTCTCTTTGCCGGTAATACCGGTCATTGTGCCATCATTCCATTTTGTATCAAGCCACGCTTTGGTCAGATCCGGTGCGTAATAGGCACCGTTGCCCAGAAGCGTATGGCAGTTCATACAGTTTTTTGCCTGTGAAGCGAGTTTACCAAGATGCAGCAGGTCCGCCGCTTCCTGATTGCTCCACTCTTTGCCGAAAAACGGCTCTTTTTCTCCGATAACCGGAACCTCGTGCCCACGCTTTTCATCCATCACATAATCGATATGATAGTTGATGACCGATGCAGCGGGAATCCTATGTTTGATCCCTTTTTCAAGATCGGCATCGCTACCCATTGCGATCTGCCCCATCGTATCGAACGTTAGCCAGATCAAAAGTACGGTTGCCGTACCGGTTACCCATGCTGCCGAACGACGCCAAAACGGTATACTCGTCCAGACAGAAGCACTCTTCTTGCTCATCACTCCTCCTTTGTTTTTATAGTTGTCCGTCATTGGCGGATTCATAGCGTTTTTCCGACTCGTCGATCAGGTAGAAGTACAGATGCGGCGCAAAGAGATACGCCACCATCGCTACCAACAATACTTTCGTCGTAAATGGACTGCTTTGAATCCGAACAGCGAGATCGTACAAACTGTAAGCCTGCAATATCCAGAATATATAGCCGACAAGCTGCCATCTCCTGGAGATAAATCCCATTTTCGAGAGTGTAATCGCTGCAGCAAAACCCACCCCGAATACCAGTACGAGTGTTGCCACAACAAATATTCCCAAAAACTGATCCGACGCAATCTGCGGCATATAGATCACAGGTTCCATGACACTCCTTTCGTTATATACCCCAAACAAGGCATACGTCAATTATGACAATTTTTATCGGATTTGGGATTGACATACATCAAGAAGAAGCGATTTTTTTGTAATTTAGAAGATGAATTTTTTGTTTTAGTTGGTTTTAAGATAGTTGGGCTCAAAGCCCATATTTCAGGGCTTTTTCAAAATGTTGTTTTGAGCTTTTTTATATATGATGCAACGTGCCATAAAAAAAGGGCGACTGTAAGCGTCTGAAACAAAGTAATCCCCTTCAATACGCCATCCCAAAGTTTTTTTAAGAATGATAGATTGGGCACCTTTGCGAATCAGCCGGCTTTCACAGATAATTTCATCCCCATTTTCAAAGGCCTGCTTCACTTTCTCCATCCTATCCATCGTTACCCAGTAGTGTCCGCCGATCATCACTGCAAGAATGGCCGAAACAGCCATCAACCCCTTTTTCTTTGCATTTTTCCCCATAAATGGACGCGTTGTCACAAAGAGTGTCACAAGCAGGACGACCGCAGCGAGAATCAGATAACCGCCTTCGAGATAGAAAAATTTCTGCATTCAAAATCCCAGTTTTTTGGAATCAATGGTAACATAGATTAGCTGGAAATATTTTGACCTACATCAACACTGCCCTAAACTATTTCTTAGGTAATTCACTCTATACTTCTCAGCATTATTAAAGTTTGCAAGGAAACATCTTGAACATAGTCCTCACCTTAGTCTTTAGTATCGTGATGCTCTTTTTCATGATTTTTCCTGCAATGAAAATTACCGAATGGATCGATAGACACTATCCAATTCCGAAAAAAATCTATACACCTGTGATGCTTTCGATCGTGGTATTGCTTTCGATCATCATCGGACTTTTTTTAAGATATGCATGATATGAATATACTGAGCCAATTAAAAAAATTCTATCTTTTTCGTCATTTGGACGACAAGCAGTTTGCACGTCTCGAAGAGATCTCCAATGTTGTGGAATACAAAAAGGGATCGATCGTTTTTTTCGAAGGAGACAAAGCAAAATCTCTGATCATCCTCATTGATGGTATATTACAGGTATACAAAACAGATCAAAAGGGAAACAAAGTGATCCTTCATCACTTTTTCCCGATCGACATGATTGCAGAAATTGTCAACCTTGAACATATGTGCTACCCCGCATCCGCCGAATTCGAAACCGATGGGAAAGCCCTAGTCATAAACTATGAAGCATTCGAGCAGGAGTTTCTCAAAGATTCCGAGGTTTCATTTGCATTTATCAAATCGCTTTCGAAAAAGATCAAATATCTAGAAAACGTCATTGCAACCAATATGGTGATGAATTCAACGGCCAGAGTAGCGAAATTTATCTGCGAGCATGGTGATGAAATTTCAAAACTCAAAAAAAGCATGATCGCCGCCGATTTGAACATGACACCGGAGACGCTTTCACGAATTTTGAAAAAACTCTCAACACTTGGCCTCATCGAAAAACAGAAAGATGAGATTATTATTCTTGACAAGGAGGGTCTCGAAACTTTCTATTTATAACACTCCTCTTTCAAAACAAACGAAAAACACTCTCTTCCAGCGTAACTACGTGTTCGACTTTAGTATTCTGATTTTTCATACAATTCAGCTTCGATTATAAAAGCAATCAATCTTACTCATAATAGATAAGTTAATAAATAATATTAATCTTTTTTTCATTATTTAGTTTTTTTGTCTCATTCATAAATATTTTTGACATAAATCAAGAAGAATTCAGTCGGACTCATGTAAAATAAATTTGTGTTGGAGTCTTAGTGCCTGGATTCAAGGAATAATTAAAATAATTCTTTGAATCTGGGCGCTTGGTGATTCCAGAAACGTGCAAATTTATTAGGAGGTAAATATGTCATCTATGTCACGACGTGACTTCCTCAAGAGTGCGGCGGCCGCTACGGCTGCAAGCGCTGTTGGGATGTCAGTTCCTACCGAAGTAGAGGCCAAAGCCAGTGCAGCCGAAAGTGGCTGGCGATGGGACAAGGCGGTCTGTCGATTCTGTGGTACCGGATGCGGTATCATGGTCGCAACCAAAGAAGGAAAGATCGTTGCAGTCAAAGGCGACCCGGCAGCACCTGTCAATCGCGGTCTGAACTGTATCAAAGGATACTTCAACGCGAAAATTATGTACGGTGCCGACCGTCTTACGACGCCACTTCTGCGAATGGATGAAAAAGGCAATTTCAGCAAACAGGGAAAATTCCGCCCTGTCAGCTGGAAGCGCGCATTCGATGAAATGGAGCGCGCCATTAGAAAAGCGCTGAAGGAAGGTGGTCCTGAAGCGGTCGCGGTCTTCGGATCGGGACAATATACGATTCAGGAGGGTTATGCCGCCGCAAAAATGATGAAAGCGGGCTTCCGCTCCAACGCCATCGATCCCAACGCGCGCCATTGTATGGCTTCTGCCGTTGTCGGATTTATCCAGACATTCGGTATCGACGAACCGGCCGGCTGCTACGACGACATTGAAATCACCGATACGATCGTAACATGGGGCGCGAACATGGCGGAGATGCACCCGATTCTATGGGCACGCGTTACCGATCGAAAACTCTCTGACCCCGAACGTGTCAAAGTCGTCAACATTTCCACTTATCGACATCGATGTTCCGACCTTGCCGACATGGAGATCATCTTCCGACCGGGCTCCGATCTCGCAATGTGGAACTATCTCGCACGAGAGATCGTCTACAATCATCCGGAAGTGATCGACTGGGATTTTGTCAAGAAACACACGATTTTCGCGACAGGATTCGTCGAAACCGGTTATGGAATGAGAATGCCGGACGAAGCGAAAAAACTGGGATACAGCGACAAAGAGCTCGAAACAATCAAAGAAGAAGCGAATCATACAGTAACCGAAAGAGAAGCCGGCGGACTCGCCCCTCTGGGCTACAAAGCGGGCGACAATATGAAAATGGTCCATCGCGGCCATGCGCTCGGACACTGGGAGATCAGCTTCGAAGAGTTCAAAAAAGGCCTTGAGCCATATACATTGGATTATGTTGCAAGCGTCGCAAAAGGTGATCCGGACGAAAGTATCGAAGTTTTCAAAGGAAAACTTGAGGCACTTCGTGATCTCTACATCGATAAGAGCCGTAAAATGGTCAGCTTCTGGACAATGGGCATGAACCAGCACTATCGTGGATCGTGGGTCAACGAACAGTCCTATATGGTCCACTTCCTTCTGGGCAAACAGGCGAAACCTGGCATGGGCGCATTCTCGCTCACAGGACAGCCTTCTGCATGCGGAACGGCACGTGAAGTCGGTACATTTACCCACCGCCTTCCAGCTGATTTGGTTGTCAAAAGCCCGAAACACCGAAAAATAACCGAAAAAATATGGAAGCTGCCCGAAGGTACGATCAACCCAGTCGGTTATCAGCATATCATGAATATTCACCGTCAGATCGAAGACGGAAAAATCAAATTCGCATGGGTCAACGTATGCAACCCCTATCAGGACTCCGCAAACGCCAACCACTGGATCAAAGCGGCACGAAAGATGGACTGTTTCATCGTTACATCCGACGGTTATCCAGGTATCTCGGCAAAAGTATCCGACCTCGTCCTACCATCTGCCATGATCTACGAAAAATGGGGTGCATACGGAAACGCCGAGCGACGTACGCAACACTGGCGTCAGCAGGTCGTTCCTGTCGGCGACGCGATGAGTGATACATGGCAGTGGGTCGAGCTTTCCAAGCGCTTCACCGTCAAAGATCTATGGGGTGAAGCGACGATCAAAGGCGGCAAAAAACTTCCAAACGTCATCGAAAAAGCGAAAGCGATGGGATACAACGAAGATACAACCATGTTCGAAATCCTTTTCGCAAACGATTATTACAGAAGCTTCAAGGCGGATGACCCGATCGGAGAAGGATTCGATAACAGTGAAGTCTTCGGTGACAACCGAAACGTCCTCGGAAGCGACGGCAAACCGTGGAAAGGTTATGGATTCTTTATCCAGAAAGCGTTGTGGGAAGAGTATCGAAAATTTGGTCTTGGTCATGGTCACGATCTCGCAGACTTCGATACCTATCATCGGGTACGTGGACTCCGATGGCCTGTCGTCGACGGAAAAGATACACCATGGCGCTTCAATGTCAAGTACGATCCGTATGCACGCAAACACGCAAAACCGGGTGAAGAGTTTGCATTCTATGGGCCTGCACTCAAAGTTCTCAAGCGAGGAAGTCTCAAAAAAATCGATCCATCGATGGGGAAAGTCGACCTTCACAACAAAGCGAAGATCTTTTTCAGACCATATATGGATCCGACCGAACAGCCGGATAAAGAGTACGATACATGGCTTTGTACAGGCCGTGTGATTGAGCACTGGCACAGTGGTACGATGACGATGCGTGTACCGGAGCTCTTCCGTGCAATGCCAGAAGCACTCTGCTATATGAACCCACTCGACGCCAAAGCAAAAGGGCTGAAAGACGGCGATATGGTGTGGGTTGAAAGCCGACGCGGAAAAGTCAAAGCACATATCGAGACACGTGGACGTAACAGACCACCGAGAGGACTGGTTTTCGTACCTTGGTTCGACGAACGTGTCTTCATCAACAAAGTTTGTCTCGACCATACATGTCCTATGTCCAAACAGACTGACTACAAAAAATGTGCGGTCAAGATCTATAAAGCATAAAAGAGACAGGATATAAAGTGAACGAACGTCAAGAGAAAGTCAAATCGACCAAAAAACCAAAAGTGACGGAGCGACGGCGCTTTTTGAGTATCATGGCTCAAAGTATCGGCCTTTCCGCACTTGGAGGCATCGTCTGGACAGGCTATGTCGAGGAAGCCAAATCGGCGCCTTTGACACTACGCCCACCGGGTGCTTTGGCTGAAGACGACTTTCTCCGTACATGCATCAAGTGCGGTCAGTGTGCAGAAGCATGTCCTTATGACACACTGATCATGGCGAAACCAGGTGATAGAAAACCGATGGGAACACCCTATTTCATCCCGAGGGATATTCCGTGCTATATGTGTACGGATATTCCATGCGTACCCGTCTGTCCGACAGGTGCACTGGATGAGGATTCGGTCTCGAGCGTCGTAGACGGAAAAAAAGTACTCGATATCAACAAGTCGAAAATGGGCCTTGCCCTCGTCGACCATGAATCGTGTATCGCTTATTGGGGTATTCAGTGTGATGCATGCTACCGGGCCTGTCCGATTCTCGGCGAGGCGATCACAATCGAGTTTATCCGAAATGAACGGACCGGAAAACATGCCAAGCTGGTTCCCATCGTCCATGCCGATCACTGCACCGGGTGCGGATTGTGCGAACACGCCTGTGTGACAGAAAAGCCGGCCATCTTTGTCCTGCCGCGCGAAGTCGCGATGGGAAAACCGGGTGACTACTACGTCAAAGGGTGGAGTGAAAAAGATCAGGAGCGTATCAAACAACGCAATCTTCAGGAGCTCAAGACCAAAACCGAACGCAGTGAAAAGAAACCGCAGGATTACCTGAATATGGATGAGGAGCTCTTTAATGAATAAGCTCTTTAAAATGCGATATCTAATATTGCGCCGAATCACACAAATCGGGCTGCTCTTTCTTTATTTCGCCGGCAACGCCTATGGCTGGAACGTCCTCAAGGGAACACTTAGTGCATCGCTGCTCTTCGACAAAATTCCGTTGGCCGATCCATTTGCGGTACTGCAGATGCTTTCAGCTGGTGCGATGATGGGCATCAACGTCTTTATCGGCGCTGCCATCATCACGCTCTTTTACGGCATTATCGGAGGCCGTGCCTTTTGCAGCTGGGTCTGTCCGGTCAATATGGTCACCGACCTTGCCAACTGGATGCGTCGTGTGCTGCTGCTGGACAAAACCGAAAGAAAGGTGTGGGTCAGCAGAAATGCCCGCTACTGGGTTCTAGGCCTATCACTTATCATCTCGGCACTGACCGGCCTGGCGGCATTCGAGCTAGTCAGCCCAATCACGATCTTCAACCGGGGTATCATCTTCGGTATGGGGATGGGCGGCGGCGTTTTGCTTGCGATCTTTCTTTTCGATCTTTTCGGTGTCAAAAACGGCTGGTGCGGTCATATCTGCCCACTTGGAGGTTTCTACTCCCTGATCGGCCGCTTCAGTCTAATCCGTGTTCGCCACAACCAGCCCAACTGTACGCTCTGTATGAAATGTAAAGATGTATGCCCCGAAACCGAGGTCCTTTTCATGATTGGGAAAGAGAGTACAACCGTGAACATGGGCGAATGTGTCAACTGCGCACGCTGCATTGAAGTATGTGACGATGACGCACTTGGATTTAGTATAAGAGATTTTACAACGCGTAAAGCCAAAGGAGAAAAACAATGAAAAAAACGATTCTAATGGCGCTCTCGGCCGCATTGGTATTGAGCATGAGTGCTTGTGCCGATAAATCGCAAGAGAGCAGTGCCCAAAGTACAAAAAGTGCCACTTCCAATACGATAGTGACGGAAGAGGAGCTTGGTCTTCGCAAAGAGAACCTCTACACCGAAAAAGGTGTCGCGCCGGTCAAGAAAGTGGATGTTACGGCGGCACCCGGTACGGCAAAACGCTTCGAGCGATCGTACGAGAATGCACCACCGCTCATTCCGCATAGCGTGGATGGTCTTCTTCCGATCACGAGAAACAACAATGCATGTTTGGGATGCCATATGCCAGAAGTCGCATCGAGCGTCGGCGCGACACCGATTCCACCGACACACTTCATGGATTTCAGAACCCAAAAGAAACTTGACCATCTGGCACAACAGCGTTTCAACTGCTCACAGTGTCACGTTCCCCAGGCCAATGTCAAACCGCTGGTCAAAAATACTTTCCAGCCCGATTATAGAAATCCGAACGAGAAGAAAAGATCCAATCTCATAGATACACTCAACGAAGGTGTTAAATAAGATGACCGATCCAAAGAGACGGGGCGTTTTCGCCTCGCTCTCCTCGGCAATCAAAGGAAAAAAGGAGCGTGAACGACCAATCGTACGACCTCCTTATAACAATGATGCCAATCTTTTTCTCAAACTTTGTCCCGAGTGCATTGAAAAACCCTGTGCCAAAGTGTGCGAAGAAGATATCATTCATATACGCGATGACGGTACGCCGGAACTTTCGTTTCAAAAACGGGGATGTACCTTCTGCGATGCCTGTCTATCAGCTTGCGAAGCCAATGTTTTAAGCGATAAAACGGTAAACTATATCGATGCCAAAGTCGAGATCGATGTACTAAAATGTATCGCCTGGCACCAGGTGATGTGCAGCAGTTGCAAAGACCCATGCCTTGAGGATGCCATCGTCTTTCTTGGCCTTTTTAGGCCGGAAATCAATATGGAGAAATGTACAGCCTGCAGCTGGTGTCTATCTGTTTGCCCGACCGAAGCGATCGAAATCACATCCGTCAACCAAAGGTAAAAAGAGATGAAATATTTACTGCTTTTTTTCACGACCATTCTTCTTTCCGTTGCGGCACCCATTGTAAAACCACTTCACTCGATTGACGTCGAAGGTAACGTCATCGACATTTCGATCAACACTGCGAATCTTTATGTCGCTACCGATGCAGGAACCGTAGAGATTTATAATTGGAAAACGAGAAAACTTCTAAACAAAATATCATTCGATCCCATTCACGATTTCATGGGCGATCTAATGAAACCGAAAGTATTCGGAGTCGATGCCAACGCCGACGCCTCCAAACTTCTCATTCAGGTGCAGGCCGAAGAGGGAGCACGCGTTTTATATCTTTACGATCATGACAAACTGATGAAACTGATCGATGAAAAATCTCATATTCCCATGAGAGAAGTCCGTTTTGTCGACAACGACCACCTTCTCATCGCGACGATGGACAATGAACTGATGCTCTTTGAAATCAGCACCCAAAAAGTACTTTACCACAACAAACTGAGCCTTTCTGTCTTCTCCGATTTCCAACTCAACGAAGACCATTCACGGGTGGCAAGCAGCTGCGAATCCGGGATTGTCTACGTAACTGACGTAAAAAGTGGTAAAGTGCTCAAAACTCTGGAAGGGGGAAACAAGGACAATGTCTTCAAAGTCGATTTCAAGAATAACCGAATCCTCGCTTGCGGACAGGACAGGAAAGCGGTTCTTTATGATCTCAAAAACGATCGAATGATCATCTACCCAACAACATTCCTTGTCTATGCAGGTGCATTGAACCCTGATGCCTCACTCAGTGCATTCGGTTATAACGAAGATAACGATATCGGAATCTACGACAATGGCAGTAAAGCACTCAAACTTGTGCTCAAAGGTGCCCACTCAACACTCAACAACATCATTTTCATCGACAATAAAACGCTCATCAGTTCGAGCGACGACAACCACATCTTAATCTGGAGGATTCCATGAACATATCAAGCATTGTAGTACAGGTTCGGCAAGAGTATATCGACGAAGTTGTCGAAGCGCTTAAAGCCGCTGATTTTTGCGACTACCATTTTCACGACAAATCGATCGGCAAGATCATCGTTACCGTCGAAGGTGAAGGTGTAAGCGAAGAGATCGCGAAAGTCAAGCAGATTCAGGCCGTACCGCACGTCATCACTGCCGATATGATGATGGCCTACAGTGAAGAGGAGCTGGAAGAGGAGCGTTCGAAACTGGAGATGGGGCCGAATGTGCCGGAAATGCTCAACGACGACTCCATCCGTGCCGAGGATATCGTCTACCACGGTGACCTGAAGAAAAAAGATATCTGAGGCTATTTTCCAAGCAGATTCTCTTTCAACCTTTTTTGCGCCGGCTTATCCCCAAGCCATATCGCGAAAAGTGCCCTTTTGAAGTCGTCTCCTTCGATCGTTTCGACCTCTTTTCCGTTTTTTACGATCAGGAGGCCGGAACCGGGACGATAAAAGAGTTCGAACACATCCCCTTTCTCTATTCTGTCGGCAAACGACTCGACGAATTTTGCGATACGGGACTTCAGTGGCGCAAGATCTCCTCCTGTCGCTTTTTCGAATCCCTCCATGATCCCTTTTCTCATCGTCTTGTCCGATATAAAAGAGGAGACGATAACCAGCCGCAGCAGCTGTGGCTCCTTCGCTTCCAAAATTTTCTGTGCGTCACGCTCCTTTTTGGGAAGATAGAGCCCCACGGCATACAGATCGATCCAGAACTTTTCTCTAACACCCGATCCGTTGAGTTTCAGAGGTATTCCATCTGCAACGATTTCGTTTTCAAATACCGTATCGCCGGCTGTAGCGGCAGAGAGTCCGAAAGAGAGGACCATTATCGCTATCACTACTCTCCTGATCATGTTTCTCCTTTCAACATTTTGGCAAACCGGTCCGCATCGAGCGGTTTACTGAAAAGATATCCCTGATAAAACATATTTCGATCCATCTCCTCCAGTTTTTTACGTTGTGCTTCGCTCTCGACACCCTCTGCGATAACCCGGTAGTCGAACTGCTTGGCGATGTCGAGAATCGCCCGGACCAGTGCAACATCGTCTTCATCGCTCAAAATATCGTGAATAAACGACTTGTCGATTTTGATCGATTCGAATTTGAAACGTTTGAGGTAAGATAGCGATGAGTAACCCGTTCCGAAATCATCGATCAAAAATCCGATCCCCTCGCGATTGAAACGGCTGATTATCTTCTGGGTCTGTTCACTTTCATCCATCAACACACTTTCGGTAATCTCGAATTTGATACACTTTGGATCGATACCGCTATCGCGAATCGCCGCCATCGTTTCATCGAAGAAACTGCCGTGGGCAAGTTGCTTCGAGCTGAGATTGATGCTGACATAACGGATCGGGAGCCGCCCCTTTTCACTCCACTCTCCGATCTTACGACATGCCTCTTTTATCACCCATCGCCCTATTTGGTGGATCAGTTTCGACTCTTCCGCGACCGGAATGAAATCGGCAGGAGAGATCATCTTTCCGGAGGAGTGGTGCCATCTCAACAGCGTTTCGGCTCCATAGATCTCCTCTGTCCGAATATCGACTATCGGCTGAAAAAAGAGCTTCAACTCGTTACGGTCGATAGCGTGGCGCAGATCATGCTCCATTCTAATGGCTGTCTTGATCTTTTCATCCATCTCTACTTCATAAAAACTCGTCACCCCTCGCCCCATTTTTTTTGCATGATACATCGCGATATCCGCACAACGCAACACCTCGTCGAGTGTTTCGCGACTGCCACCAATCATCACAGCTCCGATACTCGTCGAGATAAAGAGCTGATGGCCATCGATTTCATAGGGCTGTGCCAGCTCTTTATGAATCTTTTTCGCAACCTGGCTGGTATGGTCGATGCTTCGGTTCAAGTCCGAAGAGATCATCGGCAAAAAGATGATGAACTCGTCGCCGCCGAGACGGCAAACCGTATCGCCTCTTCTGAAAATCTCCTTCAATCTCGCAGCAGTCTCCTTCAGAAGCTCGTCGCCTATTTTGTGGCCATAGGTATCGTTGACATGTTTGAAACGGTCAAGATCGAGAAAAAGAAGCGCGGAAAAAGAGCCTTTCCGCTCCGCCTGCGCTACTTGCAGCGTGTACCGGTCTCCCAGCAGCTTACGATTCGGAAGCGAGGTAAGGGCATCGTGAAAAGCGAGAAACTCGGCTTTTTCGAGCGCTTTATGTTCGTTGGTCTTGTCCTCGATAACCGCGATGGCTCCAAGAATTCTCTCCGAAGGATCGATCAGCGGTGCGACCACCGCACTGACCCAAATCTCTCTATGGCTCATCATGCTTTTATAGGGGCCGTCATATCGCAACGTTCTCTTTCCATCGATGACCTGTCGAAGGATTTTCAATGAATTTCTGTCTTCGAGCGTATTCAGGTCCAACCCGACAATCTTCTCTTTTTCGACTTTCAACAACTGTGAAAATGCTTGATTGCAATCGACTATCCTGAAATTCCTGTCGTAATAGAAGATACCCGTCGGCGTCTGATCCAAAATCATGTTGAGCCGCCCCTGAATCTCGTCGAGTTCCCCATGCTGACGAATCCCCTTTTCGAGGATTTTACTGAGCTGCCGAGTGCTTACCATAAAAATCACCATGAATACAAGTGTCATAACGAAAAGAATGAAATGCGCTTTGTCCGCACACATAAGGAAACGCAAGGCCAATGGCGACAATACCATCAGGATGTAGGTATCGGCGATTCTTCGGTCGATTCCGAGCGTAATAGCCCCTCCACCGGCCATTCCTGCGATGATCAGAGCCAGGAGCAGTTCATACTCGAAATGGCCTTCAGGATAGAATACAAATGCGGCAAACGACCAAAGACCCGCCATCATCACCGCTTCGATCCGGAATCGCTGATAACGCGCTTCCAGCGATTTATCACCGTATCTACATCCTTTAAAAGCATTGTATATCCGTTCGAGTGCAAGAAAAAGCACAAGAGCATACCAGATCCCTATCAGCAGATGATCGACGAAAGACCAAAGAAGCATCAGCAAACTTGTCGCGATCACGATCGATGCACTCATCGTTAGAGGAACCTTCGAACAGAGCGTGATCAAAACCTGTTCCCTAAGAAATTGATGAAGTATATCCGAGTCGGATGGAATCGTCTTTATATTTTTAAGGAGGGACCTGAAAAAATCTCTCATTTATCTCCTGTTGTATTTTCTGACATTACACACCATACGCCACCGAATAATGCATAGTGCGAATCTATTTTACAATAGATTGTTTACATCCTTCACACACTTTCATGTGTTCCATAATGTGTTGTGCTATGGCATAGCCATGGTTAAGCCCCAACGCAATCGAACCGCCGGATTCCTGTGTTATGTCACCCGCGACATAGAGGCCCGGCACATCCGTCATATAATTTTCGTCATGGACCGGTTTTCCCTCTTCGATACGGATGCCCGACCCCTGTAGAAAAGCGCTCGGTGTCGTACCGCCAATAGCATAGACGATGCGGTCGAACGTTTCGGCCTCACGCTCGGAAAAAAGTACACGGACTTTGCCATTATCCTCTTCCAACCCTTCAATATTGACACCTAGATAGGGACGTACTTCGCCGTGTGCAATCGCATTGGCGATCGCGGTCTGATTGGTCGGGTTCGCTCTTCTGAACGTCTCTCTACGGTAACAGATCGTCACGCTGTTCTTTTCCGCCAGGTCCACGGCATACTCCACCGCCGAATCGCCGCCCCCCACCACAAGAACCTTTTCACCTTCACTGCACTCATCGAGGGTGTAGTTGACCCTTTTTCTGATAGAAGGAGGAATTTTGTAATCGGGCTTGTTCGGTTTTCCCATCCGTCCGATCGTCACTACCACATAGCGTGCCTTGATGCTCCCGCCGGGAATCATCACGTCGAAATGGCCCTCTTTTTTGAGAATCTTCTGCACCTCGGTATGGGTGCGGAGTTCTACGGAGTGGTAGGCGATAATCTCGTCGAAAAAATCGAGCGTACTCTCTTTCGTTCCATCCATAAAGTAGATGTTGCCGTCGAGTTCGACCTTCTGGCCTTTCCAATCTTTGTCGACCCGTTTATTCTCTTTGTAATATTTCCGGATCGTCGCGTTGTGGTTTTCATCTTTCTCCAGCACGACAATATCGCGGATACCGAGTATATAGCTCTCGACTGCCGTGGCGATTCCGGCAGGGCCGGCTCCGACAATCACAAGGTTATGTATTTTTTCCATGGAAATCCTTGAAACGGTTATCGACTGACGCTGCACATTATACGACACGCTGTAGGCATCGTGCGCAAAATCCAGTGATTGAATAAAGTTTACGACGATTTTTCTTTTATATCGCTAAGGTGTTCATGAAACCATTTATGCTATCCTATCTCTATCATGAAAGTTTCACCATCCATTTCCCCATTCAACCATGAAAATGACCTTACTGGACCGATCGAAATCTCGCCACAAATCTGGTGGGTCGGCCATCTTCTTGAAAACGACCCCTTTCAGTGCCATGTCTATTTGATCGAAAACGGAGATCGAAGTATTCTGATCGATCCCGGTTCGAAATTGACATGGCCCCACAGTAGAGAAAAGATTCGCCGTATCCTCCCGCTCGAACATATCAAATACATCGTCTGTCAGCATCCCGACCCCGACATAACATCGGGCATCGAAGACCTGCTTGCGGAGATAGGAACGGAGGGTCGGCAGCTTGTCACCCATTGGCGCAGTGCCGAACTTTTGGAGCACTACGACTGGGGGCTCGATTTTTACGAAGTGCAGGCCGAAAACTGGGAACTTGTCGCAGGTGATCGCCGCATAAAATTCATCTTCACCCCCTACATGCACTTCCCCGGCGCTATCTGTACCTACGATGTCCAGACAGAGATTCTCTTTTCAAGCGATATTTTCGGCGCCGTCACCGAAAATTTCTCACTCTTCGCCACAGACGAAAAATCCTATTTCCAAGCGATGATCCCATTTCACACCCACTATATGCCGGCGACGGAAATCGTCAACCACGGTCTGGACAATATTGAAAAATATCCACTCTCCCTCATTGCACCGCAGCACGGATCGATTATAAAAAAAGCGTTCATTCCCTTCCTCATCAAAGAGCTCAGGAACCTCAAGTGCGGTATCTACCTGGAGTATGGCGGAACCCGCAAGATCGAACTCATCTCCAAAATCAACGCCATCATGCCGGAGGTTTTCGAAGCGGCGGCATTTTTCGACAGTTTTCACAGGGACACGCAGCACATTTTGAAGATCATGCAAAAAGTTTTCCCCATATCGCGTATCCTTGCACTTGTGCTTATCGACAACAGTTACTTTATAAAACTCGACTCGGACAACGATACCGTCGTTCCCTGCAATCGGCGGAAAGAGGACATTCTCAATAAGTTTTCCGAAACTTTCTACAAGCAGAAGAGGTTGGTCATGGGAAGCGAGATCATTGAGTGTATCCGCTTCGACACACCCAAAAAGCTCTACCTTTTCCCGATTCGAAACTACAAAAAGAAGGTGACGGGCATCGGAATGTTCGCACTCGACCCGGCGTTCGAAACATCCGAGGAGATTCTCAATATGTTGAGAAAATTCGAAATCGCCGTCGATGTCATCGCGAAACGCGAGGTTGAAGTCTATCGGCTCGAAAACGAAAAGAAAAAGGTCTATACGATGGCCATCACCGACCAATTGACTGGCCTCTACAACCGCTACTATCTCGAAGAGACAGGTGAAGCGGAACTCGCCAGAGCGAAGCGCCACGCTTACCCCGTCGCCGTTTTATACCTCGATATCGACTATTTTAAAAAAATCAACGATCGGTATGGCCACGATATCGGAGACAGAATCCTCAAACATTTCGCGACTCTCATCTCGGGACATCTCAGAAAAGGCGATCTCGCATTTCGGCTTGGAGGTGAAGAGTTCATGGTTCTCATGCCATACACAAACCGGTCGGATGCATTGAAAATCGCGAAACGCCTCCAGGCGATCGTAAAAGAAAGAGGGGTCATCGATACGGCGGAAGGAGAGGTCTCCTTTACGTTCAGCGGCGGCGTGACCGATACCGACGAATGCGGGTACGACCTTCAGACCATGTTGAAAAGAGCGGATGAAAAACTCTATGCAGCCAAGGCCGCCGGCCGCAACCGGATCGTCGCCTAAAAGGGTGAGGCGTTCCGCCGGGACCGCCATTACAACTCGATAACCGTCGCTCCGAAACCTCCCATATGCTGAGGGGCGTCGTGAAAGCCCTTCACACTCGGATGCTCTTTGAGAAAACTCCTCACGGCATGCGCCAGCCGTCCGGTTCCGATCCCATGGTAGACCAGCACCTCGTCAAACCCCGCCAACAGCGCATCGGAAAGAAACTTGTCGAGCCGCTCGATCGCCTCTTCGGCCCGCAGTCCATGTAGATCGAGCTTGACCCCCGCACTTGCCTGTGAACGCTCCAGGGAGACCGTTGCCTGCTTCTTTTTCGGGGCTTTTGGCGGGTTTCCGGAGCGTTTCAGCTCGCTTAGCGGCACCCGCAGTTTCATCCCGTCGATCTCGATCGTCGCCTCCTTGGCTTTGAGCGCGATGATTGTGCCGCGATTCTTTCGATATTTCACTTGGTCACCTACAGCGAAGGTCTCGATCCGCTTTGGGGCTTCGATTTTCGCTTTCTGCACCGTTTTGTGTGCCCGGTTCAATTGGCGGTGGATCGCCTTTTCATCTTTTTGCTTCAGCGCTTCACGCGCCTGTTTCGTCGCTTCGCGGTAGATCGCTTCGAGCTCGCGTTTTTTTGCGTACAGTTCGCTCTCCAGCGTATCGTTGAGTTCTTTGTAGCGTGCTTTCTCGCGTTCAAGTGCCTCGATTTCGCGCTCGAGCTGCTCGCGTTTTTCGCGAAGCTCTTTTTCGAGCGTGCTGGAGCGCTCGATCAACTCGTTGAGCCTCTCCTTGTCCTCCCCGTACTCGATGCGCGCTTTGGCGACGATATTTTTTGGCACGCCGTAGCGTTCGGCCGTTTCGAAAGCGTAACTCTTGCCGATGATCCCCTGCAAGAAAGTGTAGGTCGGCCTCTGATTCTTTTCATCATAAACCGCCGCCACGAGCTCCACCCGGTCATCTCCCGCCATCATCGCCGCAAGCCGCTTGTGGTGGGTCGTGATGACGATCTTGACCTTCCGTTTGACAAGCTCCTCGATCATCACTTTAAAAAGGCTCGCCGCCTCGTCGCTGTCGGTACCCAGTTCGATCTCGTCAACCCCGACCAGCACACCCTGCTGCGAAAAGAGGCGTGAGAACTGACGCATCCGCCCGGCAAACGTGGAGATGTCGTTTTTGACATTCTGCGGATCTTCGATGATCGCCTCGATCGTCTTGAAACTGCCGATTTTGCTCTTTTTGGCATCACACTTCATCGGCAGAAGGTATTTGGCCAGCCATGCTGATGCCAGAATCGATTTAAGCAGCATCGTCTTGCCGCCGGCGTTGACCCCTGTGATCATCAGCACATCTTTTGAAAAATCGATCGTCACCGGCTTGGGATGGGCCAACGCGGGGTGAGCGAAGTCAGCCAGCTTTATCGCATCGCCGTTGCCCGGAAGCACGAACGACAGATCGCCCAGCCGCGCCATCTGCATCCGTGCCTGATAGTGGTCGAACCGATCGAACGCCTTGTCGATGAAGCGCCAGAACTTCAACCATCCAGCCATCGTCTGGCTCGTTTTTCTTGCGATTTCGTAATAGACTTCCTCCAGACGGCTGACAATCCCCGACTCCTTCTCTTTGAGCTTGCTTATCGCTTCGGGCAGGACATAGAAAAAGCCGGCTGTCGTACGGCCGATGACGGTCCCTTTCATCACATGGTTGAAGCCGCCGCGCACCAGAAGTGCCTCTTCATCGTTGACATAGTGAATCTGCCGATCGACCAGATACGGCCCGAGCTTGGAGCTGTTCAGCATTCTCGAGAGGGTTTGCCGGATCGCTTCGCGGTTCTGCTTCATCGACGCTTTGAGCGACGCGAGCCGTTCGTCGACACTGTCGGCGAGCTGCCCTTTTTCGTCAAACATCCGGTCGATCTCTACGATCGCTTCGGGAACATCGATCTCTCCAAGCCATGCACCGAGCTCGTTTTCGATGCGAATATTTTTGAGATAGCGGAAATATCGGACGACCTTGACGGCTTCGAAAATTTCATCCAGGCCCAAAACCCCCTGTTTGCCAAGGCGCATCCAGAGCTCGTCCAGATTTTTTACCTTCGGCGGCGCTTTGAACTCCACATCCTCGAGCGCACGGATAAACCTGAAGTGCAGTGCTCTGTCCCCCTCGATAAAAAGCGGTTTCGGCCGGGCGAGCAATCCCTCGAACTTCTCGATATAGCCTGTCAGATCGAGTTGTTTGACGATCTTCAACCCCTCATCCATCACTTCAACCCCCGGATCTGGTAGGTGATGTCGCCGGCTCCGAAAGCGACGATCAGATCGCGGTCGAACCGCCTGATCGTCTGTCCGTGTGCATCGACGATTTTCACAGCGCCCCCCTCTTTCGTCACACCTTCCGCCATCGTCAGTTCATAGCCTGAAAAAGCGCCCTTCAAGTCGATCGGAACCTCCACTTCGCCTGCCGCCCAGATAGGCAAAATCACCAATTCGTCGGCCCCCGAAAAGCAGTCGACAAAGCCCTGAAGATTGTCCATCGTGCGGCTGTATTTGTGCGGCTGCCAGATAGCACGGATCTTTTTGAATCCCCGCATGGCAGCGTAGTGTCGAAGCGCATCCATCGTCGCTTTGATCTCGGTCGGGTGGTGGCCGTAATCGTCGATCACGACGCACTCATCGCGATTTTCGATGATATCGAAGCGTTTTTTGATCCCTTTGTAGTTACGAAGATTTTCACGAATCGCCTGGGGGCTCTGCCCCTCATGGAGTGCAGCCAGTATCGCCAATGCCGCATCGAGCGCGATATGCTCTCCGATTCCGAATACGTCGAAAAGCCCCAGATCTTTCAATCTGAAACGGGTATGCGGTTCATCTCCAATCAGAACATATTCGATATCGCGAATGTCACGGCTCGGATAGAGTTTGACGCTCTCCATCGAAAGCCCGGACAAAAAAGGGTCCTCGGCATTGATGACACGCACTTTGGCCAGCGAAAGAAACTTCTCATACGCACCGTAGAAACGATCGAGATCGTACTCGTAGTACTCCATATGCTCCGGTTCGACATTGGTGAGGAGCGCCATGTAAGGGTTGCAGTTGAGAAAACTGGCATCGCTCTCGTCCGCTTCGAAAACCACTTCGTCGTTGGAAGCGGTACGGACATTGGAGTGGAAAGCTTTGGAGATGGCGCCGATGATGGCGTTGCTCTGAGGCAAAAGCTCGGCCAGCATCGCCGACGTCGTGCTCTTTCCGTGCGCCCCGCCGACGGCATAGACTTTTTTATCTTTCAGAATGAACTTCAGCGCCTCTTTGCGTGCATAAAGAGGAATTCCCAGCGCTTTTGCGCGAAGATACTCGGGATTGTTCTTTCGTACCGCCGCGGAGTGGATCACCATATCCGCCCCATCCACCGCATCGCCATGGTGGGGTATCGTAATCTTGGCGCCAAACTTGAGTGCCAACTCGTCGGTAATCTCGCTCTGGCGGATATCCGATCCGCTGATGGTGTGCCCCTCGCCCGCCATGAACTTCGCCAGTGCCGAAATCCCGATACCGCCAATACCGATGAAATGAATCTTCACCCTTCGCCCCGCTCACGAGATCGGAAACCTGTCGAAAAAAACTTCCTATTTCTCACTTCTCACTTCTCACTTTTAAGCGTTTCCAGCTCTTTTAGCGCGCTTTCGAGCGCTTCGGCCTTCTCTTTCATGAACCCTTCGACGGAGGGCTTGAAGTTGGTCAGGAAAAAGCCGTAGGTCTCGCTGTCGTTGGGATTCTCCACATCGACCAGTTCGTCGATGAAATCGTCGAACTTCATCTGCGACGCCGCAGCGGCGATGTGCGGCATCATTGCTTTGCTCAGCGTCTCGTCATTGGCTGTATGGTGCAGAATCAAAAAAATCTCTTTGGCCCCTTTGAAGTCGTTGTCACTGTAACGCTCGATGCCGTGCTCATAGATGCCTCGCATCGTGTAGAGATCACGCTGATCGTTGATGTCGAAAAACTGCTCTTTGGTCAGCTTGTCGGCCAGGCGGTCGAAAACCGTCTGTAAAATCTCGGTATAGATGCGGTCCAGCCGCTCTGCCGAGAGGTCGAGCATCACCGCCGTATCGAGCACTTCGTACATGCCGACGATATCCTTGGCCTTTACGGCCGCCTCCTCTTTCTGTCCCAGCTCCAGCATGAACTGAGGATTGTTTTTCAAATCTTCGAATTCGTTCGATTGCATACTTTCTCCTTTTTTATTCAACTGACGTCACGCACCACAAAATCAGCACGCTTCCAGGCACGCTTTCACCCGCTTGACCGCTTCCAGCGTTCGTTCGGCGTTTTCGACCAACGCGATGCGTACGAACCCCTGGCCGATCCCTTCGCGCCCGAGGAAGCTTCCGGGAAGAACTTTGACGTTGTAGCGCTCGTAGAGACGCTTCGTAAACTCCAATTCGTCACCCACTTCGAGCCAGATGTAAAACGTCGCTTCCGGTATTTTTATCCCCAGCACTTCACGGGCGATCTCGAAATTTTCTTTGTACTTTTCACGAAACGCGATGACATGCTCGTTATCGCTCCACGCAGCGGCGGCAGCCATCTGCAGCGGCAGTGGCGAAGCGCAGCCGACGTAGGTACGGTAACGCATATATTCGCGTAAAATCCGATCGTCCCCGGCGATGAAGCCGCTGCGCAGCCCCGGTGCACTGGAGCGCTTGGAGACGGAGTTGATGACCAACACGTTTTTGAAGGCCGGGTTGTCCGCCTCGATCGACGCCTGCAGCAGCGACGGCGGCGGGACATGGGTATAGATTTCGCTGTAACACTCGTCGTTGAGCAGAACGAAATCATATTCGAGTGCCAGTTTCACCCACTCGGCCATCGTCTGAAGATCCATGACCGAAGCGGTCGGGTTGTTCGGAAAATTCAGAATGACCAGATCGCAGCCGGCAAGCTCCGTTTCATCGATGCGCGGCAGAAAGTCGTTCTCTTTCGTCAGGTGCAGGTGTAACACCTTCGCACCCGAGGCGATCGCCGCCCCTTCGTAAATCTGGTAGAAGGGATTGGTGTAGGCCATCATCGGTTCGTCGATATCGGAGAGAAGGAACTGCGGGAAGTTGAAAAGCAACTCGCGCGTCCCGAACGTCGGGATGATCTGCGAGTCGTCCAGCTCGATATGAAAACGGCGTTTGACAAATCCGCGCATCGCCTCCCGAAGGTCCGGTTCCCCGGAAGTTTTGGGGTACTTTTTCAAAAGCGGCGCGTTTTGGCAAAGCGCTTCGGTGATGAACGCCGGAGTATCGAACTGCGGCTCTCCGATCGTCAATGCGATCGGATCGTACCGGGCATCCGGTACGATGTTTTCGAGCAATACGTTCAGTTTTTCAAACGGATAGGTTTCAAATTGCAAAAATTATCCCTTTTTTGGTACCTATTGTACAAAAAGGCTCCAAAAATTGAGGTAAAATAGGTGTAAATGGAATTCAATGAATGTCATAAAGGAGGATTCGATATGTCCACTATACACATAGTCTGTCCACATTGTCACAAAGTCAACCGCATTCCGCTGAAAGATCACTACACCAAAGCCAACTGCGGCCACTGCAAACAGTCCCTACTCGATACCCACCCGGTGGAACTGACGCCCGAAACGTTCCCAACCCATATACAAAAGAGCGACATTCCGGTCGTCGTCGACTTCTGGGCGCCGTGGTGTGGGCCGTGCCGTATGATGGCACCGGCTTACGAAGAGGCGGCGGCACAGTTTCCGCTCAAGGCGCAGTTCGCGAAGGTCAACACCGAACAGTACCAGCAGCTCGCCGCCCCCTTCGGCATCCGTGGCATTCCGACAATCATCGTCTTCAAACACGGGCAGGAAGTCGACCGTGTCAGCGGTGCGCTGCCGGCTCAGCAGATCGCACAGCTCGTTGCACGCCACATTGGATAAGCGATGAAGCGGTTCGCGGGAATCTCTCTGCTCGCCTTTTCGCTGGCATTCGCCATCGACTACAGCGACCGCAGCACGCAGGAGCTGCTGGCAGCGCTCAAAACGGGAGGCGATAACCTACCGGTCATTCTGCATGAGCTCAAAAAGCGCGAAGTGACGATGTCGCCACAGGAGAAAAAGCGTTACGAAGAGATTTTGAAAAAGTTAAAGCATGGGTCAAAAAAGTAAAATATTTCTTCTGGAGGACGACACGAACCTCTCCGAAACGATCACCGATTTTCTGGAAGATGAAGGATTCGAGGTCGAAACGGCCTACGACGGCGAGGAGGCGGAGGAGAGGCTTTACGAAAAGCGCTACGACCTGCTGCTGCTGGATGTCAACGTCCCGGGAACAAGCGGCTTCGAACTGCTCAAAGAGGCCAGGGAGCGGGGTATCGACACCCCTGCCATCTTCATCACATCGCTCAACGCCATTGAAAACCTCGAAGAGGGGTACGAAAGCGGTGCCGACGACTACATCCGCAAACCCTTTGCGCTCAAAGAGCTGCTGCTTCGCGTCACGACGCTTCTGAAGCGCAACTTTTCACACAAGGAGAGTCCACGCATCGAGATCGCGCCGAACATAGAGTACGACTCTATCGGCAACACACTCTACATCGACAACGAACCGACCGCCCTTCAGCCCAAGGAACTTACACTGCTCAAACTCTTTTTGAGCCATCCGAACGAAGTTCTCCCCCACGAAACCATCTACGAGTATCTGTGGAGCTACGAGGAGACGCCAAGCGAATCGGCGCTGCGTACTTACATCAAAAAATTGCGAAAAGCGATAGGAAAAGATAAAATTGTCAGCATCAAACGCTACGGCTACAAGTATCTCCCATAGCGAACGGCGCACACTGCTGCGCTTTTTGGGGCTCTACGCCTTTTTGGCACTGCTCATTCTGATTCTTGGCAGCACGATCTACTACACACTCCAAAAAGACCTGATGCTGCAGACCAAACGCCTCGAACTGGAGGAGCACTCCAAAGAGCTGATCGATGGGCTGAAACTGCTTCACATCTATTTCGACCGCTACCGCACCTATCCAAGAAATCCTCTCTACCGCTCCGCAATCTACGATGCCGACAAAGTACGGATCTTTTCGACACTCAAGCATCCCGAAAGCGTGCAACTCGATAAAGTGATCTACACCACCGGCCATGTCATCCACTACATTCATGTCCTCGACTCCTACTATCTCGGAGCCAAATATGTCGTCGTCGAAATCGACGACGACGGCGAATGGTTCCTCCAAACATGGAAGAACCTCCTCCTTTACGGAGGTGCAATGCTGACACTCTTTTTGCTTGCGGGTCTCGCGTTGGTACGTCTCTTTCTCGCCCCCATGCGCAATGCCATCCGACTGCTCGATCATTTTATCAAAGACACGACACATGAACTCAACACCCCCGTCAACGCCATTTTGAGCAATATAGAGATGATCGACACACAAAACCTCGAGCCGAAGCTGAGAAAAAAGATCAAACGTATCGAAATCGCCGCACGAACCATCAGCAACATCTACCAGGACCTTACCTATCTCGTTCTCAATCACAAAATCGCCTCGCAGAACCGTGAGGTCGATCTGAGCCGGCTGGTACAGGAGCGGGCCGATTACTTCAAAATTCTGGCCGAATCGAAAAAAATAGAGATCGAAACCGATATCCAGCCCGGCGTCAAACTCTGGATCGATGAGGGAAAAATGGCCCGGCTCATCGACAATCTGCTCTCCAATGCCATCAAATACAATCGCAGAGGCGGTGAGATCTTTGTGCGGCTCAGGCCTGGCGAACTGCTGGTGCAGGATACCGGCAGCGGAATGGACGAAAAACAGATCAAAGAGGTCTTCAAGCGCTACAAACGGTTCGATACAAGTGCCGGCGGCTTCGGTATCGGCCTCAATATCGTCGCGATGATCGCGAAAGAGTATGGATTGCACATCGACATCCATTCGAAAAAAGGAAAAGGCTCGGAGGTATTCATACAATGGAACGGTTAAGTGTCACTTTTTTACTCTTGCTGAGCTTGCTGAACGCCGAAAATGTAAACATCTATGAACGAAACTGTGTAGCCTGTCACAAGCGGTTGACGGTCTCACTCGATAAGTTTTTCTTCAATTACCTCCTCAAACACAGCAGCGAACGGCGCGTCAAGGAGGCACTCTACGATTTCATCAAAAATCCTACGAAGAAAAAAGTGCTTGCTTCAGAAGAACTTATAAAACAGTATGGACTGATGCCCAAAACAGCGCTAAGTGATACAGATTTACGCAAAGCGATCGACACCTACTGGGAAACCTATAAAGTATTTGGGAAAATAAAATAGTTTGTGCTAAAATCGTTTTCACGATTACTCCACGATTGTACTTTACAATGTGGGTAACAAATTTAGGAGGTATACATGAAAAAGCTACTTACAATGGTCGCAGCGGGATTCGTTGCTATGAGTCTGATGGCGACATCGGCATCTGCAGACGCTGCCAAAGGACAGAAGATCTACAGCAAAAAGGTGAAAAACCTGTGCGGATTCAACGGTGCAAAATTCGCTGCGAAACACTCTCAGGACGAGTGGGAAGAGCTCTATGAAGAGGGAAAATTCGCCGAAGAGATGGGAAAACTCTGCCCGAAAGGTGCAAAAATTTTCACGAGCGGCAAATTCAAAAAATACTTGAAAGATCTTTACGATTTCGCATATGAGTATGCAAACGACAGCGGCAATGTACCGGCCTGCTAATTTCGGATTGTAACATTCATTAAAAAAAAGCTTGATTTTCATCAAGCTTTGGTGACGACAATTCGCTATAATACGAACATATCAAAAATTCCAAAAGGAGATTATTATGAAAAAAGTAACACTCGCATTGATGCTCGCCGGAGCGGCAAGCCTGGTCATGGCTGATGGAGCGGCTCTGTTCAAAAAATGTGCCGGATGCCACGGTGCCAAAGGTGAAAAGAAAGCGCTCGGGAAATCTGCCGTTATCGGTGGAATGGACGTTGCGACGCTCGAAGCAGATATCAAAGGCTACAAAGCGGGCACGCTCAACAAGCACGGGATGGGTATGCTGATGAAAGGTCAGGTCGCATCTATGAGCGATGCTGACATCAAAGCGGTCGCAGAGTACATCCACGGCCTGAAGTAAGTTATACTTCTTCAAGTTTTGAAGGTCGGGCGCCTGTTTTGGCGTTCCGGCCTTTTTTTATGGAAAATTTTCAGCTATCCGACGACGCGCCGAATAGCCTTTTTCATCCCTTCCGACAATTTATCCATATTCTCGAGACTCCATCTGAGATATCCGATGTCGTGCTGAGCGATCTCCTCGACGCTCTGCCCTTTATATTTGCCGAACGGGAAGAGCCACACCGCCTCTTCCTCCGCCGCCTCCAGCGCCTTTTCAAGTGTCTGCCGCCAATCTTCGTCGAGCCCCTCTTCGCCCTCTTTATCCATCAGCATCCACTCCAGATAGCCCGGATCTTTCCTGGCCACCTCGACAATCTCCTCGCCTTTGTATTTGCCGAATCTGAACGTTTTGTAGATGATCGGCTTTGCCGTCAGTTCGATCAGCTTTTCGGGCGAATGGTCAATCAGAAGGTAATCGAGCAGCAGCTTCAGCACCAGCACATCGCCAAGCGCATCGTGGGCCTGGATCTTCAGGCCGATCGACTTCGCCTCTTTCGTTTCGCTTCTGTAAAGACCGAAGGCGTAACGTACATACTGCAGGCCGTGCGCCTCGAGATCGGGATGCAGATGCCGCAGGCAGCGCAGCGTGTCGATCAGCCTCATCTTCGATGAAAACCCCTCTTTTTGCAGCATCGCAAGATCGAAAGATGCATTCTGAATCACCAGAATATTTTCCGGGTTATTGAGCGCTTCGAGCCGTCTGTAGCTTTCCGTCTCGATGCATGGCGGCTTTTTCTCTACCATCTCGTTCGTGATGTGGTGCACGGCCATCGCACCGTAGGAGATCGGAAGCGGAGGCTTGCACAAATCTTCGTGTACCTCTTCGATCATTGTACCCACCAATTGCGGTAGGGCCACGATATAGGCAAGCTGACAGATCCGGTCCCTCTCTTCGGCGCCGGTCGTTTCGGTATCGAGTATTACAAATTTCATCATCCACCACTTTCGTTTGAAAATCTGATCTGAATTTATCGAAAAAGAGTTTGCAGTATGGTAAAGTTACCGAAAATTTATTGACTGACGTTATTGAGGAGCCATGATGAATCTCGTCATTACCCCTTACGATCCAAACGACATCCCGAACGAGGAGGAGATCCCCCTTCCAGATCCGCGTTTTTATGAAGCGGTCGGCGGCGAAGAGGGGTTCAGAAAACTCATCGATGATTTTTACGACCGTATTGTCGAGAGCGACATCGCCTTCTTTTTCCCACAAGAAGAAGAGGAGATCGAAAAGATCAAAACCCACAACGGAAAATATTTTGCCGAAATCTCCGGCGGGCCGAAACGCTACAGTGAAGCGTTGGGCCATGTCGACCAGATCAAGATGCACAAACCCTTCAGTATCAACGAAAAGCACCGCGACGAATGGCTCGGCACCTGGCGCGAAGTACTCGAAGAGCATGCCAAAGCAATCGATCCGGCACTGGTCGAATCCTATTTTCGCTTTTTGGATCAATACTCCAAACTTCTGGTCAACCGTCCCAGAAATGCGCGTGCATTCGAAGATTTGGCTAAAGCGTAACCGTTTCGGAACCCTCCTCGTCGTAATACCATCGGCCTTTTCGCTTGACAAAGGCCGAAATCTCATGGAGGATATATTCTTCATCCTCCTCTTTGAACCACGCTCTGAACTCCACAATGCCTTTTTTGTCGAGCACCCCACCCCGCTTCGTTTGCACGATTTCGAGCCTGAAAAATTCCGCTTTTTCCATCCATGACGCGATCGAGTCGCGGTTATCCGCATGCAGTGCGGTCTGCACGATGTAGTCGGCTCTTTTCAAAGCGTAGGCGGCGTATCTCGACCGCATCAGCGCTTCGGCCGTCGGGGCATGGGCCTTCCCTTCGACAAACTTTCCACAGCACTCCTCATAACCCAGGCCCGAACCGCAGGGACATTCAATCTGCATGAATCGTTCCCGTCCGCAGATCGATACGCAGCGACTCCGGCGCCTTCAGAAAGTAGTAGATAAGATAGAGAATCAGTCCGATACCCGCGACAGAGAGCCACAGCAGTGCCGCCCCGACACTGAACTCTCTTCGGCTGACGATCAGCGTTCCGTTTTTCATATCTTCTATTTTGTAGTGGTTCTGGGTGAAGAGATCGATGACACGCATCATCTTTTCGCGTTCCAGCAGTTTCTCGTCACTCACCACCTTCACGAGATAGTTCTGCAGTTTGATAATGTTCTCTTCCCGCAGCCGTTTCTCGTAAACCAGTACGACGACGCCGGCAGCGGCGGCGACAAGTAGAAAAAGAAGGGTCAATCGGCCTTCTTTTCTATCACTTCATTGATGACGATACCACGGATCTTCCGTGCCTGGTAGTCGAGTTTGTGGAAAAGTTCATAGACCTTTTCGGCATCGAGCATCACTTTGGCCCGGAAATCGTAAAGCCCTGTGCTTGCATCGTGAGGAATATGTTCATCCAGAAATCTGTAAAATTCGTCACGCCGCTCCTCATAGGAGCGCAACTCTTTCATAATGGCGTCTTTCTCCATACCGTCCTCCGTTTTTTATCTCGATTATACTATACTTTCACCCATGATTTCCCTACTGATTTCAATCCTCGGTATCTACTTTTTCGTAGCATTGGGTGCCTACGCCAAATGGCACTTCAAAGAAGAGCTACACGATCGTTCACTCATTCTCGTTTCGGTCTATATTCTGCAACCTTTCCTCACCTTCTGGGGGCTTACGGCCCGGCCGCTCGAACCCGGCATCTTCGAAGCACCGATTTGGTATCTCGCCATCGTTCTCGGTTTTTTCCTTCTGATGACTCCATTCGGCCGCCACCTTTTCCCCGACAGAAAAAAACGGGCCATCTTTCTCGTCGCCTCTTTGGTGGGCAACACCGCCAACCTCGGCATTCCGCTCGGTATCGCGATCTTTGGCGAAGCGAGTGTACCTTATACGACAATGATCAACCTCGCCAACGTCCTTTTTGTCAACACGATTGGTGTCTACATCTACTCTTCGGGCCGCTTCAGTCCAAAAGAGTCGCTGATGAACGTCATAAAAATGCCGATTTTATGGAGTGCATTGGCGGCCCTGCTGGTCAACCTCATCGGATGGCAGATTCCCGATGCCATCGAAGAGAACCTCAAACTCGGAGCGTATGCCTCCATCGTCATCCAGCTGCTGCTCTTTGGCATCTATCTCTCACAGGTGCGCATCGAACATATCGACTGGCTGCTGGTCAAGACGGTCGGATCCATCAAGTTTTTCCTGCTGCCGGGTGCGGCGTGGCTGCTTCTGCAGGCCCTTTCGATGGAACCTTTCGTCAAATCGGTGCTTCTGATGGAACTTATCACTCCGCTGGCCATCGCCAATGTCAACTTCGCCGCACTCTTTCACTGCCGTCCAAAAGATGCGGCGGCATTGGTTTTTGTCAGCTCCCTCTTCTTTCTGCTCTATTTCGCGATCCTGTGGCCAATGATTCACGAATGAGTTCTCTACTGCCGCTCCCGAGACCGTGAAACCAAATTAATGGAAAATTTATCTGTTTGCACCTATAGTAAAAAAATGGAGATTATCGATTACGAAGACCTGGTGGAAAACAGCGACGACATCATCTGGCAGACAGATGCGAAAGGCCGCATCACCTACATCAACAGAGCCATCGAGACAGAACTCGGATACAGACGCGACGAGATTATCGGGACCACGGTCCCTCCGCATATTCCGGAAGAGGAGAAAGGGAGATACGAAAAAATCTCCTATCTTTTGAGAGAGGTCTCCCCGCGCAGTTTCGAGGGTCTCGTTCACTCTGTACGCCACAAGGATGGCCGAACCTTTCTCTTCGAAATCAAAGGCAAACCCTTTTTCGACAGCAATGGCACATTTCTCGGATACCGGGGAATCAGCCGGAAGGTTCCCGACAGCACGTCGGCAGAAAAGAGACTGAGTGACCGCATTCTCGGTGAGCACATCATTTTCGAATCGATTATCAACACACTTCCGATCCGTATTTTCTGGAAAGACAGAAACTTCCGCTATCTCGGCGCCAACCGCCTCTTTTTACAGGATCTCGGAATCGAAACACTCGACGAAATTCTGGGAAAAGAGGATTTCACGCTTTTGAAATCCGAAACCGCGGAGATCTGCCGCCGGGGAGATCTGGAAATCCTCCATACGGGCAGAGATATGTACGGCGAAGAGGAGGTGATCTACACCCATACGGGAAAGAAGATGTGGGTTTCACTCTACAAAACTCCCCTCCAGGACCATTCTGGAAATATTTTCGGTATTCTCGGAGCCTACATCGATATCACGAAACTCAAAACACAGGAGATTCAACTCAAAGAGAATGCCTACCGGCTCAAAGAGGCGCAGCAGATGGCGAAAATCGGCTATTGGGACTTCAACCTCAGGGACAAAAGCATCTCGTGGTCGGAAGAGACCTATCGTATTTTCGGATATACGCCCATGGAGCAACCCATTTCGTTCGAAACCTTTTTTCAGCATATCGTTCCCGAAGACCGGGAGAGGCTGCTCCAGGCACTGGAGCGAGCCACCGAAAATCGCGATTCCGAATTCAACATCGTCTACACGATTCGCAAAAAAGACGGTACCGAAGCCATACTCCACTCCTCCGCGCATCTCATATACGATTTCCAACAGCGGCCTCACTGGATGAAAGGGGTGGTCCAGGACATTACCCAGTCTCATCGATTGCAAAAAGAGAATGAAGCGAAACAGGCCCTTTTGATGCACCAGACACGTCTGGCGCAGATGGGACGGCTCCTGAACAATATCGCCCACCAGTGGAAACAACCGTTGGCCGAGCTCAATGCCCTGTTGCTGGATATGGACACCGACTACCATCACGGCACACTGGACGAAAAACGGTTCAACTGGTACTTCGAACAGTTCGAAAAAGTGACCGGTTTCATGGGCGACACCATCGAAACTTTTCACGAATATACGACACCATCCAAAGAACTCACCCTGATCGAACCGGCGGAAGCACTCGACGAGGCACTCGCTTTACTGCGCTCACGCATCGAAGAGGTAGGGGCGAAAGTGGAGATAAGACACCGTACCTGTGTCAAAACCGTCGGCACGAAACAGGACATGGTCCATCTGTTCCTCGTACTGCTCAACAATGCACTCGACGCACTCGACGCACGGCAAACCAAAAATCCGCAAATCGAGATTTTCATCAAAACGTACAGGAGTGAAAAAGAGAGCCGATGTGAAATTTCGATCTGCGACAATGCCGGGGGTATCACCCCCGAAGTCGCCAAACAGATGTTCGACCCCTACTTCACGACGAAGTTCAAAGAAAAGGGCCGGGGCATCGGTCTTTACATGGCGAAGATGATCGTCGAAAACCGTATGCAGGGGACATTGAAACTTGCCGATGCCGAAAAAAGCCTGTTCAAAATCATTCTGAAAGGTATTGTGTGATTCGAAAAAGAGCCTATACCGTCTTGTACGCGGAAGACGAAGAGACCATCAGGAACGCCTATCTCCATTTCCTCTCGCACTATTTCGAAACCGTCATTGGAGCACGCGACGGCGAAGAGGCGCTGGAACTCTACCGCAAATACAAGCCCGACCTCGTCATCGCGGATATCGTCATGCCGAAACTCGATGGACTCTCACTGATCGAAACGATCCGCCGTCACGACGACACGACCCGTTCTATTCTTCTCACGGCCTACAGCGACCAGGCGCAGCTTCTCAAGGCGACGGAACTCAATATCACGAAATACCTGATCAAGCCGGTGCGGAAACAGGCGTTGAAAGAGGCGATCGACCGGGCGGTTTCTCAGCTCGACAGACTCAAGAGCGCTATCTTGAAACTTACAGGCGAGTACACGTTTCACAAAGAGAGAGAAGCGTTGATGTACAAAGGAGAGCCCCTGCCACTGAGCAAAAACGAGCAACTCTTCATTTCGATCCTGGCCTCCGAACCGGTCCATTTTCTCTCCGTCTCGAAGGTGAGCGAACTCTTCTATATCAAGTATGACAGAGATTTGAGCGAAAACGCCGTCAAATCGCTCATCAAGCGTCTGAAAAAGAAACTTCCCGACGAACTGATCGAGAATCGTTTCGGCCTGGGCTATCGACTATTACGCCCATAAAAATCGACGGTATAACGACCACCACTTCTCGTAAATTCCACATTCTTGACACTTTTTTGACACTTTTCATCCACTATAATCGCTATGCAAAGAGATCCTACAATTTATACTCTGACTTTTTAATTACAATAGAGCCGTTAACGATGAAGAGAGTTCAGTTGGTAAAAAAACACTATGAAACATTGACACACAAATTGAGAAAACTTCACAAACACAATCCGCTGATGCACAACTATCATCTGAAATTCAGTGAAGATGCCATCCTGGCGGAAATAGAGAAATTCATAAAAACGTTCGAAACGGATCCCCTGAGTGTGGAGAAAGCAGCCGACAGGCTGAGCGAAACGTTCATAGAACACGATATCCCCTTCGCCATTTTGTCGGACGATCTGGATATCATCAAAGATACGCTCATCTCCGCCGTCGAACACGAGAGGATCGAAGAGTTCAACGACTACTTCAAAGCGTTGAGAAACGATATCGCCTTCCGTTTTCTCATCGTTGCCGCCAGGCGTCACGAACCGATCGTTACAGGAAACTACAGAGAAAAGATTCTCTACAAGATACACGCCGAATGGCAGGAACAGCTTCGAAAAGCGATCATTGGAAACGATATGGGCGAATTTCCTATCCACGGCAGCTCGACATGCCCTTTCACGGCCGCTCTGAACTATCCCGAGTCGAAGATGATATGCAACGAACTCAATATCTGCGAATATCTTCGTACGACACATACCAAACTGCATGAGTTGGCCGCAACGTTCGCCTATCTTCTCACGCAGAAACACTACAAATCGGCCTATATCCTCTATAACGAAATCAGGGAGTACAGCGAACGCCTGATGAACCTCATCGGCGTTCTCTACTTCAATGCCCAGCTCGACCGGACCCAAACATTCAAAAACTATCTTCACCGCACCATTCCGGAACTCGAAACCTCCTATATCGCCGTTTTCGATATCCACAGTATGAAGCAGATCAACACGTTCTACAACCCGAAAGTAGGAGACATGGTCATCGAAACGGTAGAACAATCCCTCAAAGCCGTCTATCAGGAGAACCAGCCATTCATGATCTACACACGGGGTGTCGGCGGAGACTACTACCTCTTTTTCGAAGGATGTCCCCTGGACGAGGTCAAACAGATGATGCAGGCATTCGAGGAAGACCTTCGAAAAAGAGTCGAAAACCGCCCTTCGCTCCCAGTTTTCAGCGTCAAGCAGGGGCTCATCGCCATCAACTCCCCTTTCACACTCGAAAAAGAGGAGATACGGACCATTTTCATCTATCTCAAAGAGCGGCTCAAAAGTGCCGAATCACCACTCTTTCTGACCTCCGAATCGGATCAGAAAAAGATGCTGCACTGGATCAACAACCACTACAAACATATCACCCATCTCAAAAAGATGCTCGACTTGAAAAACGTGGAGATTTTTCTCCAGCCGATCTCACGCATCTACAATCCCGACAACATCCACGCTTTCGAGGTGCTCGCACGCATCAAAGAGAAAGATGGGTACATCCCCGCCGGTGCCTTCATCGACCTTCTGATCGACATGAAACTCATTCCCCGTCTCGACCACCTCATTCTCGACCGTATCATCCATTACAAAGATTTGATCCACCTCTTTGCGACCAAACTCTTCATCAACGTCTCCGCCCATACACTGCTCGAAAACGACTATGTCGAGAAACTTATCAAGGCGATCAGGGGGCCGTTGATCGGGACGGAGATCATCATCGAACTGACGGAGCAGGTCCTCCTGGAAAACCTCGGGCTGATCGTGAGACTGCACAAAGAGCATGGGCTCATCTTCGCGATCGACGATTTCGGAACCGGATACAGTTCGCTTCAAACGGTCATCAAACTTGCGGAAGAGGGCATCATCCAGTACCTGAAATTCGACGGCTCCCTCACGCAATCGATGGAAGATTCGGAGTCGACACGGCGTATTATCCACATCGCATCGAAAATGAGCCACTCTCTGGGACTCGAATCGATCATCGAATGTGTCGAAACCGAGAAACAGCGAAGAGAGCTGGAGGAGTTCGGCATCGAATATGCGCAGGGATATTTTATCGGCCGGCCCCAGAGTGTCGAAGCGTGGCATTTGATCAGAAAGGAGAGAGGCTACCTGTAACGCCGGGGAGAACGTAAAGTCGGTACATTTGGTTCTCCCTGGCGTGAAAGCGGCTGGACATATGCTACAATCGGCTAAAAAGAGGTAGATTTATGGAACACAAAATCGAAGAGGAGAAGATCCTCACCATCGTCCACAACATCGCGGAAGATTTCCGCTACAGCGGTGAGTACGAAAAATATGCACAGCTTTTTTATGCCGTGGATGCGACAAAAACGATCAACGACACCGCATACGAAGATATGATGGAGTACTTGGAAACTTCACTCCGGGAGCTTCAAAAAGACCTGGCATGGCGCGAAACTTTTCTTAGCGAAAATCCGCAGATCGAGGAGCGGCGCCTGACCGAGACGATGCAGACGATCGAGCAGGAGTATCTGACGCTGCTCGAGTATCTGAAAAAGCTCGCTTGAAACGCTCCACATCGGTCAAAAAACGATTTTTCCCTCTTCCTGGAGCCTGCGTATGATGTTTCGGGCCTTTTCGTGCCCTGCATGCGCCGCTTTGCGGCACCACTCCAGCGCCTTTTCGCTGTCGCGCTCCACACCCCAGCCTTTGTCGTAAAGCATACCGAGGTTGTACATGGCCCGGGCATGGCCCGCAATGGCCGCTTTTTCATACCAGTCGAAGGCTTTGACGTAATCCTGAGGCACGCCCTCGCCCTCCTGATACATCGCACCGATGCAGTTCTGCGCTTCGGTATGGCCATATTTGGCCGCCGTTTCATACCAGCTCGCGGCGCGTTCGACACTTTTTTGCGTACCGGCACCGTACTCGAGCATCTGTGCCGCCTCGAACATCGCATGAACGTTGCCCGCATGGGCCGCTTTCATGAAATGGTTGAACGCTGCCGTCTCGTCCACCGCACCGGCTTTGCCGCTGCGAAGTATCTGCCCGAGGTTGAAGTGGGCGATATGGTGCCCCTGGTCGGCCGCTTTTTTATACCAGCCGACCGCTTCCGCGAGATTCGCTTCGACCCCTTCACCGTTTTCGAGCATGTAGCCCACCATCGCCTGCGCATCGACATCGCCGTCGATCGCAAGCTCCAAAAAGGCATTGAATGCCGAAACCTTGTCGCCCTCTTGATAAAGCTTCGATGCCATATCGAAATATTTGCTCATAAAATCACTCCAAGAAAGAAAAGTCCGACAATTATACGGTAGATTCCGAAAGGGATGAAGGTGTGCTTTTTGATGAAGGCCAAAAACCATTTGATGATCATAAGCGCCACGACAAACGCCGTCACGAACCCGACTCCGAGAGCCTGTGCATCGGAAAAATCGAATTCGCTGTGGTGCTTGAGAATGTCGTAGGCCGTCGCCGCCAGCATCGTCGGTACCGCCAGCAGAAAGCTGAATTCCGTCGCCGTCTTACGCTTGAGGCCGATCAAAAGCCCACCGATAATCGTCGCACCCGAGCGTGACGTTCCCGGTACCATCGCCAGCGACTGAAAAAGCCCGATGAGAAAAGCCTGTCTGTAACTCACCTCCTCCACGTGGGCGACATGGTGCTCCTTCTCTTTGTAGAAAAGCTCCACGACGACGAAGATAATCCCGCCGACGATCAGCATATACGCCACCGTCTCGGGCGCGAAGAGCGACTTGATGATCTTGTAGAGCGTCAAGCCCAGTACCGCCGTCGGAATGAAACCCACGATGAGGCGTTTCCAGAGTTCGATACTGTGAAAAATCTTCTCTTTGAAGGCGAAGATGACCGCCAGGATGGAACCGAGCTGGATCACCACCTCGAACGTTTTATGCACCTCCGTCTGTTCGATACCCATCAGTTTCGAAGCCAAAATGAGGTGTCCCGTCGACGAGACCGGAAGAAACTCGGTCACTCCCTCGACGATGCCTAGAATCAACGCGTCAAACCACTCCATGACAATCCCCCGACTGTTTGATGTATCCCATATATACCCCCTCCTTTTTTAAAAGTTCTTCGTGTGTCCCCTCTTCGACGATATGCCCCTTTTCCAGGACGTAAATATAATCCGCTTTGCGAATCGTACTGAGCCGGTGGGCGATCATGATCGTCGTACGACTGGAGAAAAAGGGTTCCAGCGCTTCGTAGAGGTGTGCTTCTGTATGGACGTCCAATGCCGACGTCGACTCGTCGAGAATGGCGATTTTCGGTTCGGCGACGATCATCCGTGCGATCGCGATGCGCTGCCGCTGTCCGCCGGAGAGTTTGATGCCGTCGCGCCCGACGACCGTGTCGAGCCCTTCCTCGAAACTTTCGATCACCGCTTTCATCTGCGCCATATCGAGCGCCTTCCAGATGAGAGATTCCGGCACCTCGCGCCCGAGCGTTATGTTGAAGCGGATCGTATCGTTGAAAAGTTTGGGGCTCTGCAACACGAGATTCACATGTTCGCGCACCACGTCGAGCCCGATTTCCCGTACGTCCACACCGTTGAAAAGCACCCGCCCGCCGTCGATCGGATAGAAGCCGACGATCAGCTGTGCCAGCGTCGTCTTCCCCGACCCGCTGGCTCCGACCAGCGCGACCCGTTGCGACGGTTTGGCTTCGAAATGGATATCGGACAACACCGGTATTTCGGGGGAGTAGCCGAAACTGACACTCTCCAGCTTCACGCCGACCCGTTCGGCGGTGAACGGATTGGCCCTGTGCGGATAGTCGGGTTCGGTCGGCATTTCGAAAACCTCGTTGATGCGTGCCACCGCCGCCCTGGCGTTGTGCAACGCATACTGGATTCCCAGAATGTCCTGCACCGGCGTCACCATGTACCACAGGTAACCGAACACCGCCAGCATCATCCCGATGCTGAGATCCGAAAAGGCGACAGCCAAAATACTCGCGGCGCGGAACACTTCGTAGCCGGCCAGAAAAGTGAGGTAGGAGATGCGGCTCGCAGCGTCGCTTTTCCATCCAAACGCGATGCTCCGTTCCCGGATGTGGCGCGCTTTGTCGGTCAACTTGGAAAAAAATTCCCGCTCCTGATTGGACGCTCTGATCTGTCCGAAAAGATCCAATGTCTCCGTCAAAGCCGACTGAAAGGCATCGATGGCACGGTTCTCCTCTTTTTTCAGTTTCGACACCTTTCGCGCCAGCTTCGTCGTAAAGGTGATGACCAGCGGATTGAGAACGATAATGAAAAGTGCCAGTCCCCAGTGGATCCAAAAGAGCACACCTGCGATGCCGATAAGCGACAGAACCGAGATGATCAGCCGGCTCACCGTCGAGGCGATGAAAGTGTCGATCGTCTCGACGTCGGTCACCAGCTTCGCCGCGATCGATCCCGATCGGGATGTCTCGTACGCCTTCATCGAGATCCGCTCGAGGTGTCCGAGCGCATCGACACGAATGCGGTAGGTGACATCTTTGGAGATCTGCATAAAGATCTTCGTCTGCAGAATACTGAGTGCGGTGTAGAGAAAGCGAAGCACGACGGTGGCGAGCAACACCGTAACGACATAGCCGAAAGTATCCATCGGCACGATATGGGTATCGAGCCAATGTGTCAGTGTATCGCTTTTGTGCAGAAGCACTTCATCGACCAGCACCGGAATCAGCAGCGGCGTCGGCACGCTGACGAGCGTCGCGAGGATCGCTACGATGTTTCCGGCGACCAGGGGCCGCTTGTACCCCTTGATCGTCTGAAAAACGGAGCCGAGGCTAAGAGACATGCGCCAAAATCTGTGTCAGATCTTTTTTATCGATAACGATATTCGCCTCTTTTTTCAAAATCTCTTTGGCACAGAAGGCGATACGCGTCTCGGCGTGAGCGAACATACTGCGGTCGTTGGCGCCGTCGCCGACGACGAGCGTCTCTTTGGGTGTGACACCCAGAAGCGCCTGCAGGCGCTCCAGCATATCGCCTTTGGAGAAATCGAACATCATATCGCCGCCTACAAGTCCCGTCAGCTGTCCATCCTTGGCGTGCAGGACATTGGAAAAGTCGGCGTCGAACCCCAGAATCTCCCTGGCGTGGCGCGTGGCGTTTCGAAAACCGCCGCTGAAAACCACCACCTTGTAACCGAAATTTTTCAGCTCGGTGATCGTCTCTTCGGCGCCCGGCATAAAGGGAAGATTTTGGCAGATCGTATCGACCGTCTCGACAGCGAGGCCCTCGAGCAGCTGCACACGCGTCGTGAGGCTTTCGAAGAAGTCGAGTTCCCCGCGCATCGCCCGCTCGGTGATGATCGCCACCTTCTCCTTGAGCCCCAACGGTTCGGCCAGAAAGTCGATCGTCTCTCCATCCATCAGAGTCGAATCGAAATCGAATACGGCTAGTTTCATATGTATCCTTGTAGTTCGATAGCCCGATAGCCGATGGACTTTTTCCTCATTGGGCCATTGGCTATCGGGCTATTTTTTTAGATGCTATAATATCCAAACCAAAATAACAGGCAGATAACGGAAAATCATGTTCGAACAGCTCATCAACAAACTTCAAGACCCGAAACAAACCTACATTACGCTCGAGACCACGCCCAAGCACGACGCAGACTTCATCCCGGTCATCGATACGATCGAAAAACTCGGCATCGCCGAAAAGGTGGACGGTTTCAGCACAACCGACAATCCCCTGGCGAAACTCAAATTCAACGCCATCATCGCCGCGATGCTGCTGCAACAGCGTTTCGACAAGCCGGTTCTCGCGACGATGAGCATGCGCGACCGTAACAAGATCGCCCTGCAGTCTGATCTGCTCGGCGCCAACGGGATCGACGTACGTGCCATCCTGGCACTCACGGGCGACCCGGCGAAAATCAGCGACCAGCCGGCAGCCAAAGGGGTGTTCGAGAGCGACAGCACAATGCTTCTCGATATCATCAAATGTTTCAATGCCGGCATCGACTATGCCGGGCGCGAATTCGGCATCAAGCCGCGTCCCGTCTACCCCTTCGCCGTCAGCAACGCCTTCGCGAAGAATCCGAAAACGCTTCTGAAGAAGTTTACGAAAAAGCTGGAACACGGCGCGCTCGGCATCATCACCCAGCCGGTATTCGATACGCAAAACGCTCTGGAGCTGCTCGAACACTTCGAAGAGGCGAAAAAGATGAGCGGCAACAGAAAAGGAACGCTCATCCTGGGGATCTTCCCGATCACACGACTCAGAACGGCCCAGTTTCTCGCATCGCATGTCCCGGGCATCCATGTTCCGAAAAACTGGATCGATACACTCTACGATGCCCATGCGAAAGGTGAAAAAGAGGAAGAAAAAAGAGGCCTGGCGTTGAGCCGGGAGCTTTTCGAAGCGATCAAATCGATCCATCCGAAAATCCATATGATGACCGCCAACCGATTTTCATTGGCGAAAGAGTTGTTGACGCCCTGACCGACAACCCCTACGGCATCGGCCGTCGGCCAATCTCTAAAAATCCCGCTTCAACAACGCCTCGACATTGAGGATGGAGATCAATGAATCCTCCTTTTTTCCAACCCCGTAAATGAGGTTCTGGTCGTCGTGAATCGTTTCGGGTGCCGGGTCGATCGCACTCTCTTTGATGCGCGTCGCCTGCGTCAGCCTGTCGATTACGAAACCGGCGATCTCATCGTTGTGTTTGATGACCATATAGCGGGTATCCTCGTTCTCCTTGGATCGTGAAAGGCCGAACTTCATCCGAAGATCGATGAGCGGCAAAACACTTCCGCGAAGATTGAAAACACCCAGGACATACTCCGGCGTTTTGGGGACACGCGTATATTCGATCGGTTTGATGATCTCCTGAATACTCAATATCGGCACGGCGAACTCTTCGTCCCCGACCATGAAACCGACCAGCTGAATCACGTTTTCGATCTCACCCTCTACCGGAGCCTTCTGCTGTTGCTGCTGTTTCTTCAGAACCTTTTCGAGTTGCGTGCTCATGATACCTGCTCCACATTGAGGTTGATATTCCTGGCGACGACGTTCATCAGATAATCGGGCGTGTAGGGTTTGGTGATATATTCGGTCATCCCCACTTCCACGCCACGCAGCCGGTCGCTTCGGCTGGTACGGCTCGTCACGGCGATCAGCGGAATATTTTTGAATTTGTTGAATTTCCTGATTTCACTCGCCAATGTATAGCCGTCCATTCTCGGCATCTCGATATCCACCAGCGCCGCATCGAACATCTTGCTTCCATCTTTCATCATATTGAGTGCCTCCACACCATTGGTCGCTTCGGCAATCGTCACACCCAACGGCTCGAGTGCTTTGCGCATGATGGTCCGGTCGGTCTTGCTGTCGTCGACGATCAGGATATTGTAATCCGACGGCGAGTTCTTCTCCTTGACGAGCACCTGACTTTCGAGATTTTTTATGCTGCTTTTGACATGCTTGGCCATATCCATCAAAACCCCGACATCGACGATCAGTGTCACCCGACCGTCTCCCCTGATCGTCGCACCGGCAATCCCTTCGATCCCTTTGAGATACTCGCCCAGCGATTTGATGACGATCTCCTCCTGCCCGACAAGCGAATCGACGATCAGGCCGATTTTCGACTCGGCAAGGCCGATAATGACGACATAGGCGTGTTCTCCCATGCTGAAGACACGCTCGACATCGAAAATGTCGGCCAGATGTACCAGTGAAAGAACTTCGTCGCGCAAACGAAGTACACTGCGCCCCTCGACTGTCTGAATCTCGTCGGGCGTAATGCGCACCGTCTCGAGTACCGAAGCGAGGGGTACCGCATAGTACTCGTCCTGCACACTGACCAAAAGGGACTGAATGATGGCGAGCGTCAGAGGGATTTTGAGTTTGAGCGTCGTTCCTTTGCCTTTTTCGGAATCGATCTCGATGATGCCGTTGAGCTTTTCGATGTTGGATTTGACGACATCCATTCCAACACCCCGCCCGGAGACATTGGTTACCTTGGCAGCCGTAGAGAAACCCGGCCTGAAGATGAGCATGAAAGCCTCTTTGTCACTCATCTGATCCGCTTCCTTCTCGCTGATGAGCCCCTTTTCGACCGCCTTCATCTTCAGCATCTCCGCATCGAGGCCTTTTCCGTCATCGACAATCTCGATAATGATATGATTTCCTTCGTTGTAGGCTTTGAGCTGAACCGTCCCTTTCGGCGGCTTACCCTTCGCGACACGCTCTTCCGGCGGTTCGATGCCGTGGTCGCACGAATTTCGAATGATATGCACAAGCGGGTCGCCGATCTCTTCGACAATCGATTTGTCGAGCTCCGTCTCCTCGCCGCTGATCACCAGTTCGATCTCTTTGTGAAGCTCCCGGGAGAGGTCACGTACCATACGGGGGAATTTGTTGAAGACCTTTCCGATCGGAAGCATTCGTGTTTTCATGACCGCGATCTGAAGGTCGGTCGTGACAAGCGAAATGGAAGAGACCACCTGATTGAGCTCCTCCAGGAACTGCTCCCCTTCATAGCGCTCTTCGACATCGTCGTAGATTTTCAGAAGCCGGTTTTTCCCAAGCACCAATTCGCCGATGAGGTTCATCAGATCGTCGAGCCTCTTCACATCGACGCGTATCGTCTGCTCCACTGTCGCTTTGCGTTCCTTCGGCACAGCCGTTTTGGCTTCCGGTTTCTGTTTGGGTTCTACAGGCCTCGGCGCGGAAGCTTTGGCAGGCGCTTCGCGTTCGGCCGGCTTGGCTTCTTTGGCCTCCACACTCTCTTTTTTCGCCTTCTTCGCCTCCCGTTTTCTTCGGTCCTCCTCCTGGCGCTCCTTCAGGAGTCGTTCGATCTCCGCTTCGATCTCCGCTTCGCTCATCTCGGAGAGATCTTTTTCACCACTCTCCCCGGGAGTTTCCGCCGCCGCTTCGGCTTTTTTCTTCTCTTCCCGCCTTTTCCGGTCCTCCTCCTGGCGCTCCTGCAAAAGTCGTTCGATCTCCGCATCGATCTCTTCGTCGCTCATCTCGGAGAGCTCCTTCTCTTCGGCTGCAGGCTCAGGTTCGGGTTCGGACTTCGTTTCGGCAGCCGCCATCTCCTCTATCGGCTCGCCTTTGAGTGCCGCCTCGAGCCTCGCCACAGTGGGCCCGACGTCAAGGGCACCCTCGTCGCTGCCGGTCTCTTTGATATGCTCGAGAAGCCCCTTCATCTTGTCCGTCGACTCCAGCACCACGTCCATCACTTCCGGTGTAATGAGCAGTTCACCACGGCGCGCCTTGTTGAGTACATCTTCCATATGGTGGGTCAGATGGGTCAATACATCGAAGTTGAGAAACGAACTCGACCCTTTGATCGTGTGCGCTACGCGGAAGATCCGGTTAAGCAGGTCGAGATCCTCCGGACTGTTTTCGAGTTCGATCAAGTCGTTGTCGAGTTGTTCGATCATTTCGAACGCTTCGACCAGAAAATCCTCTAATATCTCTTGAAATTCATCCATACACTCTTCCTTTATGATGCCTGCTTGATATGAGCACGAACGATTTTGGCGATTTCGGCGTAAAAGACGTTGGCGTCGAATTTCACCATATACCCTTCGCCACCCGCCTCTTTGCCGCGCTCTTCACTGAAATGGTCGCTGATGGAGGAGTTGAATACGATGGGTATATCGGAAAACCGCGGGTCGTCCTTCGCCTTGGCCGCGAAATGGAAACCGTCCATTCTCGGCATCTCGACATCCGAAACGATAATTTTGAGGTGTTCTGGAAGCTGGTGGCCGTAATGGGCGTAGAGGTCCTCCAGCTTTTCGAGGGCCTCCATTCCGTCCTTGGCTTCGACGACGGCGAAACCCATCTTCTGAAGCGCCTCTTTGACGATCTTCCGAGCTGTGAGGCTGTCGTCGAGAACCATCGCCATACCATTGAATTTGTCGATAGAGATATCGGTATCGACATCCGGCTGATAGAAACCGAGGTCTTCGACGACACTTTCGAGATCGAGAATCAGCAGCACTTCATCGTTTTCGATGCGTGTCACACCCGTGATCTTGCTCTTGTCCAAGACCCCCTGCCCCGAGGAGAAAGAGGCGGGTTCGATAGCGCTCCAGCTGATACGCCGTATCCGTTTGGCTTCATGCACTACGAACCCTATGAGGATATTGTTGAATTCGGCGATGATGACACGCGGATGGAGCTCTTTGTTTTCCGGTGTTTTGATTCCCATCCATTTCGCGAGATCGACCACTGGAATCACGACCCCACGAAGGTCGAAAATCCCTTCGATGAAATCGGGAACACCCGGCAACTCCGTCAGTTTCGGATATTTGATAATCTCCCTGACTTTCGAGACGTTGATGCCGTATATCCCTTCATAGACCTTGCCGTTTTCCTCTTTGAAAATACGGAAATCGACAAGTTCCAGTTCGTTGGTCCCGACCTGCAGTACATCACTTTTAGACGACATTTCTAACCTTTTTTTCTTCAAAATCGATGCCATTTGGAGAAGATTTTACAACAACCCAACTTTGATCACAGGCGAAAGCGGGCAGATTGCGGTATCGCCTGCCCCGATGTTCGAATCCCATGTCCTGATGATAGTGCCCCTCGACCCAAATATCGAAGTCGTACCGTTTCATCAACAGATCGAGCCGCTGCCGCATCCGCGTCTCGAACCCTTCGATGCGGTAACAGGGCTCTTTTTTCCGGTTGTAATTTTCAAGCCATCCGATTATGGCACCCGCTTTGAGCGTATCGATCCGGTTGAGCAATCGATCGATCGACGGGTTGCGAATCAGTGCGGTATAGATCTCATACATGACCCCCTGAAGCAGGTCTCCGTGATGAAGCGCGACCCTCTGCGGCCCAAAAGAGGCCATGAGCGGCTGGTCGGCGCGTTTGACCACACGCATGGTCTCACCGAACAGTTTCTCGAGACCGAAATCGTGATTCCCCTCCAGGTAGATCACTTCGCACGATTCGCTTATACGTTTTAAAAGATCGACCATTTTCAGATTTGGTTCAATCGAATTGGGTGCATCCGCGAACAAAAGGTCGAAAATATCACCCATGAGAATCATCTGAGGCGGAAGGTCGGAAGCTTCGATCGAGGAGAGAAACCTGTAGAGCGCCGGGTTGTAGTGGGCGTAGTGGGCATCGGCAATGAACCATGCCCCCTCCTTCAGCCTCACCTCAGCACCAAAGCCCCGCTTCCCACTCCTCACTTCCCACTCCTCACTATAAATTACGGAACGTAAGCGTATTTCGGAATGCCGAGCGTCTCGTCGAACCCGCTGATAATGTTGGCGTTGACGACAGCCTGGGAGCTCGCACCCCTGAGAAGATTGTCGATGGACGAAGTGACGAAGAGGCTGGTGCCGTTCATCGTCGCATAGATATCGCAGAAATTCGTGCCTGCGACACTTTTGATATCGACCGGTCGGTGGCGGACGCGCACGAACGGTTCATCCCTGTAAAGATCTTCCAATATTTCGACCGGGTCGAGCTCGGTTTCGAGCTGCATATAGACGCTGCAGAGCATACCCCGCGTCACCGGTAGCAGGTGCGGGACGAAATTGACCTGTACTTGCGTATCGAATTTGTCGTCGATCTTCTCCGCTATTTCGGGTGCGTGGCGGTGTTTGATGGGATTGTAGGCAAACACATTTTCGTTGATCGTCACGTAATGGGTCGTGGCCGAAAGTTTCTTCCCCGCCCCGCTCACACCGCTTTTGGCATCGATGAAGATCGGTGTGTCGGCTTTGATATAGGGGATGAACGGCAAAAGCCCGAGCAGTGAAGCGGTCGGATAGCAGCCGGGGTTGGCGACAAGGCGGCTCGTCTTGATCGCTTCGCGGTAGAACTCCGGCAGGCCGTAGACCGCTTCGGGAAGATGTTCTCTGTCGATATGGGGGCAGTAGTGGGCTTCGTAGGCTTCCAGCTTCAGGCGGTAGTCCGCCGAAAGATCGACCACCTTGACACCCCTCTCCAGCAACTGTGCGGCAAACCCCATCGCCGTCTTGTGCGGCAGTGCCAGAAAGGCGATCTGCGCCACTTCAGCCACAGCGGCCGCATCCGCCTTTTCGACCGGCATCGCCACCACTTTTTCCAAGGATGGATGAAGCTGTTCGACACGCGTTTCCCCTTCGCTGGTCGCGGCATAGACCAGTTCGAATTCGGGGTGAGCTGCGAGAATTTTGATAAGTTCGAGTCCGGTGTATCCGCTGGCACCGATAATCGCGACGGGAATCACGGCTCAGACTCCGAAGCAGATATCTTTGTAACAGACCTGCTCCACCTCGTACTCCTTTTCTCCTCCCGGCAACTTCACGCGCACCTCGTCACCCGGCTCTTTGCCGATCAGCTGGCGTGACAGCGGCGAATGGTAGGAGATGAGCCCCTTGTCGGGATTCGCTTCACTCGCTCCCACGATCGTATAGGTCAGCTCTTCGTCGGTATCGAGATCGATCAGCGTAACGGTCGATCCGAAACTGACGCGTTTGTGCTCGAATGTCGCCGGGTCGACCACCTGCGCACGTCCGAGAATATCTTCGAGCTCCGCGATACGCGCCTCCATCATTCCCTGCTTCTCTTTGGCAGCATGGTACTCCGCATTCTCTTTCAAATCGCCGAGTTCACGCGCCTTTTCGATCTCTTTCGCGATTGCGGGGCGTGCTTCGGACTTGAGATATTCGAGCTCCTCGCTCAGTTTTTTATAACCATACTCTGTCATCGGCTCTTTTTGCATACGTTTCTCTCCAAACTTTTTTCGTTTATTATAGCTTTTTAGCCGCAACTTTTCAGCCGCAAGCCGCAACTTTTTTCGAAGAAGCGACGATTTTTGGCCATCGACTGTCGGTTTGCGGCTATTGGGCTATCATCTCCCCCACCCTCTTTGCACTTCCATGCGCCAGGATCGCCCGAAGTTCTTGGCTCTTTTCATCAAAACGGGAGCGGTCCATCGTTTCATACAACTCCAAAAGCTTTTCCGGGTTGACATCATCTTGGAAAATTTCAGGATGGACGGGGCTTTTACCTTCGAAATCCATGATAATGTTGGCCAGTCCCACATGCGGAAGTTTGACGAAAAAGCGGCCGACTTTGTAGTCGAGCGTGCGCGCTTTGTAGACCAGTACGAAAGGCGTGCCGATAAGTGCCGTCTCCAGGGTCGCCGTACCGCTGCAGACAAAAGCGAAGTGGCTCTGTGCCACCGCTTCATGGGTATCGTGAACCACTTCGAAACTGCGGATATCGCCATACCACGCTTCGACCTTTTCGGGTGCGATGAAAGAGGGAACCACCAGCAGCTTCCGACGCTCCGGAAGTGCCTCCGCCGTCGCTTTGAAAACGGGCATCAACCGCGTAATCTCGCTTTTTCGGCTCCCGGGCAGAAAGGCGATCGTTTCACTCTCTTCACTGGGATGTCGCGTGAGATGAATCTCATCGAGCAGCGGGTTGCCAACATACTCGGCACGGCGGTAAAACTGCCTCTCGAAAGGGAAGATCGAAGCGAGCCGGTCGCAGTAGCGCTCCACCTTTTCGGCCCGTTTCCTTTTCCATGCCCACACTTTGGGAAGAATGTAGTAGACAATCTCTTTCTTTGGATATCTCTCTTTGATCGCCTTTGCCAGCGGGATGTTGAATGCCGGTGCGTCGATGAGAAGAACCTTGTCACAGTTTCCGGACAACGACACCATCTCCGCCACCGCCTCTTTGCCTTTGAAATATTTCGCCAGTACATCGACGATCCCCATCACCGAGAACTCATCCATCCCGTAGAGCGGTTCCCCCAGGCTCCGATCGAAAATTCCGGCGATCTCCACACCTTCCAGCTCCTCGAGCAGATACTTCAGATGGAGATTGGCCGACGGTTCCAGCGCACTCACAAGCAGTCTCATTCGATTTCGATCCTTTCGTATTGCATCGATGAAATATCGAAACGCACAATCGTATCGCGTCCCGACTCCGTCACATAGAGAAAACAGCCCGACTTGCAGATACCGGTGGGCAGGTGCAGCCCTTCGATCAGCGTCGTCACGCGGCCGTTCAGCGGATCGTACACTTTCACTTTGTCGTTATAGGTGTCGCAAAGGAAGATGCGGTGATTCCCACAACCGCCGATACCTGCACAGAGCCCCTCCGGATGCTGGATCCGAACCTCTTCGCCGATACCGTCACGGTCGCCATAGGTGAAGAGATCCCATCCGATCGGAGTTTTGACCTCTTTGTTTTCGATCGCGCGCAGGGCACTCCCCTCCGCGTCGACGACGTAGAGCACATCGTCCAGCCAGTCGAGATCGGTCGGCTGCGCGAAGAGGGCGTCGCTTCGCATCTTTCCGTCACGGATCCCCTCCGCACCGATGCCGGCCATCACGCCCAGGCCGCGGCCGTCGTACCTCACCTGCCAGATCTGGTGCGCCCCAGCCACGGCGACCTGTAACCCCTCGTCGTTGCCCGTCACGCCCCACGGCGAACGGAGCCCCTTTGCGAGCACTTTTTTCTCCATTGTCTCGAGGTCGACGACGACCACCGCGCCAGCCGCCCTGTCGGCGACATAGAGCCTGCCATCTTTGGCGAAGAGCCCCTGCGGTTCTTCGAACCCCTCGAGCGTTTCGACGATACGCCCCTCGAGCGTGCAGATATGGACCGTGTTCCGGCCAGTATCGGAAATATACAGATGCGTTTCGTCGGCAAATATTTTGGAAAAAGCGCGTCCACTCGCACCCGCTTCGCTTGGCATCACCGTCGTCGCCTCCGCTTCGTCGCCTCCGGCTCTGCCGTCATAGGCCTCTATCAGTTCCGTCACACGCCCCTCTCCGCTTACGCGTGCCACTTCGTAGCCGTCAGGCGAAACGAGTACCAGGGTCGGCCACGCCCGCACCGCAAAGCCGTCCCAAAGCCCGCCACCGCCATCGGCATCGTTGACGACGGGATGAGAGATACCCTGTCGGGCGATCAGCTCCGATATCCAGCCATCCTCTTTCTCTCTGGCGAACTTTCCTGTATGGATGCCGACGAGAGCGATACCTTCAGGCAACTCGCTCCGTTTCAGCTCCTTGAGCACGTGAAGACAGTTGATGCAGCCTCCGGTAAAAAAGTGCAGCACTGAGAACCGGCCGGCACAGAAGGTTTCGATATCGTTTCCCGATACGACACACCGAAGCCCTTCAAGCGACGGCGTACGAATCGGAACTTTTCTTTTTGGGGTATCCATTGCGGCCCAATTATAATATAATTTGCGAAAAAATTTCCGGAGCACCCATACCATCATGATGAAACGTATCCTTGTTACCAACGACGACGGCTTCGAATCGCCGGGGCTTCATGCACTCGTCGAGGCGCTCCGCCCGCTGGGCCACGTCACCGTCGTCGCACCGACGCTCGAAAAATCGGCCTGCGGCCACAGCCTCACACTGACGCGGCCCCTTCGCTTCATCGAGATCGACGACGATTTCTTCAAACTCGACGACGGCACGCCGACCGACTGCGTCTACTTGAGCAAATACGCCCTTTTCGACGAAGAGCGCCAGCCCGACCTGGTCGTCAGCGGCATCAACAAAGGAGCCAACATGGGCGAGGACATCACCTACAGCGGTACCGCGAGCGCGGCGATGGAAGCGGTACTGCAGGGGATTCCGGGCATCGCCATCAGCCAAGTGTGCCGAAGCCGCTGCCAGAACATCGACGAACTCGGCTTCGAACTGGCGAAAGAGGCGGCTTATACCATCTGCAAAAAGATTCTCGAAGAGGGGTTTCCACTGGGCGAGCGCCGTTTTCTGAACGTCAATGTGCCACCCATCCAGCCCAAAGATTGCAAAGGGTACAAAATCACCAAAGCGGGGTATCGGCTCTACGGCAACGACGCCCAACTGCACCGCAACCCGCGCGGTGAAGAGTACTACTGGCTTGGACTCCACCCGCTCGAGTGGGTTCCGGACGAAAGAGAGCTCTGTGACTTCGAAGCGATCAAAGCGGACTGCGTCTCCATCACTCCGGTGCAGCTCGACCTCACGAGCTACGAAGATATCGACCGCCTGAGAGCGTGGCTATGAAATTCGAGCGCTGCCGAACGCTGATGGGTGAAGATTTCGAAAAACTTCGTCGAGCGAAAATCCTACTGCTCGGCGCGGGCGGTGTCGGAAGCTTCTGCCTCGACTGTCTCTTTCGCAGCGGCGTAGAGGATGTCACGATCGTCGACTTCGACACGTACGACATCACCAACCAAAACCGCCAGATCGGCAGCGAAGCGGTCGGTGCCGTCAAAGTCCGGCGTCTGGCCGAGCTCTACCCGACCGTCACGCCGATCGAAGCGAAAATCGACGCCGAGTGGATCGAACGTTTCGATTTCGAACCCTACGACCTGGTGCTCGACGCCATCGACGACATCCGCGCCAAGATCGCACTGGCACACAAGGTGTGGCCCAAACTCATCAGCGCGACAGGAGGTGCCAGAAAACTCGACCCGACCAAAATCGAGATCGCATCCATCTGGAAAACCCACGGCGACCCCTTCGCCAGAAAGATCCGATACGAACTCAAAAAGAGCGGCTTCGAAGGTGACTACCCAGCCCTCTTCAGCCCGGAAACACCGAAATGTACGAGCAAAGGAAGTTTCGTCGGCGTCACCGGAGCTTTCGGTCTCGCCATGTGTTCCGCGGCCGTTCGGAAGCTGTTAGAATCGTAAAATATTTTTCGTTCCACCCTGCTCCACGAAGACATCGTACTTGTTGACATACATGATGTCGTTCGTCCGGTCGATGGAAATGCGAAGATATTTTCCGCAGCATGAAGCATCCGGAGAGAGGACGTGAATCTTGTCCTTCGGCGTCAGAACGACACACCCCTGCTGCATGATGTAGAAATTTTTCTCCTTGAAATCGGCATCGCTCTTTTCAAGCCCTTCGAGTATCTCGACGGTGGGACAAGCCACCGTCGTACTCTTGATCCTGTCTGCATGAAGCGCACTCAGCCCAACCGCCAAAATAATCAAAAACACTCTTTTCATGTTAATCTCTTTCAAATTTGTTTTTCGTTAATATGATACAACAATAATTATAAAGATTCTGTTTACACGAAGGACACATCTATTTCATGATATTCGTTTTGATGCTTGTAACTTTTGTCGCGACGATTTTATGCATTGCGGTTTTCATCAAATCCGCACCCCGGTTGGGATTCATAGACGCTCCGAATGAACGCAGTATGCACACCTCCCCCATACCGCGTGGGGCGGGCATATGTTTCGTCGGCGTCTCGCTCGTTATCTCTCTCGTAGCCCTTCTTTGGAACATCAACCACTTGCAACAATACTACTATGTCTATGCGGCTGTTGCCATCGTATTTGCAGCCGGCCTTCTGGACGATCGCAAAGGGCTCTCTCCAAAACTGAAATTCCTCTTCATTATCCTCGCCATCATGCTCCTGTGTGTCAATGACCTCTATATCAAAACGCTTGGCAACTATATGGGGTTCAAGATCGATCTTCCTCTCTACATCGCGGTCCCTTTTACCATCTTCGCCATGGCGGGCTTCACTAATGCATTGAACCTCACCGACGGGCTCGACGGGCTCGCTGGTATGATCTCCATGGTGATGATGGGGGCGTTTTTGTGGATCGGCTATGTCAACCACGACGAGCTCATGATCATGCTTTCATCCGTCTTCATGGCCGCCGTCGCGGCTTTTTTGATTTTCAACTGGCATCCGGCGAAGGTCTTCATGGGCGACAGCGGCTCCCTGACACTCGGATTCGTCATTTCGATCCTGGCAGTTCGAGCCATGGAGTTCATCGAGCCCACCGCCGTTTTGTTCATCGTCGTCCTGCCGGTTCTGGATACCTTTATCGTGATGACAAGAAGAATACAGCGCGGCCTCTCCCCCTTCTCCGCGGACAAGACACATATGCACCACATTCTCTACAACCGATACGAAGACGTTCCCTACACGACCATCCTGCTCGTCTATATACAGATAGCCTTTACCATCATCGGCGTGCAGCTCAGACATTCGGACAATTTTCTATCCCTCATTCTATTCGGCATACTCTTTTTTATTTTCTTGAATCTTTTCGACCAGAGGATAAAACGCAGAAAGAAGGTAAAGCGGTAAGAGGCGTTTTTATGATTTTGAATCGATTTTTCAGTATTTGTTTTGTCTTTGAATTCGCAGGTATTGATGAAGTTGCGATGAAGGTTTGCCGTGCTCCAAAGCGGAACACGGCAAACGTCACCCTTTCAAAAAGGGAACATCCAGCTCGTCCCCTATCGCTTTTCTGCCGCCTGTAAGCACTTCCGGGTTTTTGACGCCGTAAAGTTTGTATAGCGTGGAAGCGATGGCGTAGGGTTCGAACTTGTAGGATCCCGGTGCCGGCGTGGTGTAGATCCTTCCCATCGAGAGCATGGTCTCGTCCAGCACCGTCTCTCCTACGATACCCCGATGGTTGAAATGTTTTTTCCCACCGATGAAATAGACGCACTGGTTGTTCCCGTGGTCCCATCCGTAGGCACTGTTGATGTTCAGATTGCGTCCGAAATCTCCGAAGAGAACGATGTTGATGTTCTCGTTGCCCAGCGCTTTGGCGTGCTCCATCGCCATATGGACCGCCCTGAAGAGGTGGTAGCCTCTGTCGGTATGCTGGGCGATCGCGTTCGAATGGTCGTCCCACGACTCCGTCGTCATCGAAACCACTTTCGTATCGGGGTTTTCCACGAGTATCCGCATCGCGACTTCGAGCTGTTTTCCAAAATTGAACTTGTCGTAGGTTCCCCCGATCGTATAGTCGATACCGGAAGGAAGCGAAGAGGAAGCCAGATTTTCCATAAACGCTTCGAGATCCTCTCTCGAAGAGAACATTCGGCCGATTTTGGCGTTGTTTCCCGCTCTCGCGTTCATCTCGAAGCTGAGCCTGTCGAGCAAATCGTCGTCCTGATAGAGAAGGCCCGCTTTTCTCGCGAATGGGTTTTTGACCGAGAGGCCGAAAGAGACCGGTTTGAGATGGGAAGGGAGCCCGGAAGAGACGGCATTGTCGGTCAGCAGTTCAAAATTGCTGTCGACGAAAGAGACGTTGGTCATGAAGGCATCTTCCGGCACGGCATTGAAGCGGCCGAGCACATGCATCAATGTCGTTACGATTCCCGATTCATACCCCTGGTCGTTGCCGTGCATGAAACGCACCTGGTTGAGCTTGTGCGCTTTGAGAACGTCCGTCTGTTCGCATGTCCTGAATACCGTCAGATTCCCCTCGTCGAGCATCGACTGGATATACTCTCCGCCCGCTTCGCGCCAGAATCCGTCGGCCGTTTTCGTGAACTTGTCCATCGGATAAGCAATCTGCGAAAGATTTTCATCGACGATCTGGTCGAAATTGGTCATATTGCCGATGATATCGCCCATTCCGCCCATCAGGTAGATGACGATGGTCTGGGCATCCGAACCTGCATCGAAATCGACCGCTTCCAGCGGCAAGGGTACCCCTGTCTCCGCGAACAAAGAGGGATTCAGGCCGGCGATCGCCGCCAAACTCAGACTCGTTTTCAAAAATGTACGTCGTTTCATTGCACACCCCCTTCGGTATCCGTGATTTTTCTGTACTGATAGAACTCGCTAAGACGGGTTATATAGTCCAGCGTGATCATGACGATGTAGGCTCTGCTCGTAGGCTCGTTCAAATCTCCCAACCGCTTGTCCTGATAGGTCACCTTGTTTTCGAAATATTCCGAAAGGAGGGTAAACTCCCGATCCGTCGGCTCCCTTCCGAGAAAGTCGAGGAAGATTCCATTCAGATAGCTCCGCATATCCGATGCGTCGTATCGTTCGGAGATGGCACCGAGATCGATCCCATCGTCTCCTGAATAATTGGCGGACTCGTCACGGTTAAGCACGATGTACTCGCGGATATATTTGTAATACTCCGCCATGCTGACGGTATCGACCGGCACCTTGTCTTCGCGCCCGAGTTTATAGGTCATCGAGCGTTGATTGGCGGCGGTGAGCGCACGCTGATATGTCGTAACGAATGTCTTGTACTGGGCATTGTAACCGGCCGTATGCATCAACCCGAATGCGGTCTCTTCCAGGCTTTTCACTCTGTCGGATTCGAACAGATAGGTTTTGGAAAAGAGAATCTGGTCGAATACATCTTTGAACGTTTTTGGGTCTGAGGCGAGAATCTTCTGCGTAATCGACTCTTTTTCACTCTCGTCGAAAGTGGGGAAGAAGCGCCCGACCAGGCGGTTGACGACTGTATAGAGGAAATTTTCATGATTCACGATCATCGAAAAGAAATCTTCTCCCGTCCGCAGCTCGTGTCCGAGAATGACGACCGTTTCGTTGTTCTCCTCGTCGCCTACACCATCGATGAAAGAGTAGGTATGCGAATAACCGTCATGGTTGAGAAAGCGCCAGTTCTTCAACACTCTCGCGGCGAGCGGGACGTCGTTGTCGTTGAAGTCGTAGAGCCAAATTTCGAGCATTTCACGGCCATTGTCTTCAGGGCTTCTGAACCTGGACCAGTTCTCTACCGACATCATATGCTCTTTCACGATATCTTTGATCGAAACGTCCGCGTTGATTCTCGCACGGAGCCGGTCGAAGTTGCTGGCGATCAGTTCGGGAAATTTGTAAACACTCTCCACTTCCCATGCGGGTGAGAACATGATCGTCTGGTTGAGCGTATAAGCGATCCAGTCACCGTAATACTCGTCGCCGAGTCTCGTAAAATAGAGCCTCGAGTCGATCTCTCTCATGATCAAGGCCTCTTTGGCGGGTATCGAATCGCCACGACGAAGCTCGTCATCCATAGGGCCCGATGTATCGACCAGTATCTTGTCCGCATCGGGTTGTGCAACTTTACTGTAGAGTCTCGTATGAAAATTCGAAATAAACTTTCCCGTAGAGATCTCTTCTTCGAGGGTGCCGATATCGACCCCTTTGAAGAGTGTTCCATAAAGTTTCTTCGCCACATAAACTTTGTTCTCTTCACTCAGTGCATTGAAGCTTTCGTCATCGATCATCTCGAGCGGTGTCGAACGCGACACGATCGGCGTACTCGGTACCGTAGAGACTACAGCCTCTTCACTACCGCTTCCTCCGCATCCACTCATCGTCGCCATAACGGCGAAGGCAACGAGTAAAAGTTTTAATATACGTTTGTTCATGATAGTCTCCTCCAAACGATTGACAGGCAAAACCTGTTGGTTAAAATCCGACGGCTAGTATAGTACATCTATCCGCATATCGGTGAAAAATTCATTTTCATTAACAAACTTTTCACTTCTATTTATGAAAACAACATTCAGATTATGTCAAACTTGGAGAGTAAAGAGGGAAGGATTAGGAGTATCTATTTCCTAAATTTTACTCTTCTCTCATTGTAAAGAAGAGGCAACCCGGCTATCTTTCACAAGACCCGTGGCTTTCCGTCCCTGCTTCACAACAGGTTTGGCATTTATCTAACCTAATTATATTATCTGTAGCTTAAAAAAACATTAATCAATAAAATCAAAGCTCAAAAAAGAAAATTCGAAGTTACAGAGTCATCCCCTCAAAAAAGTTTTCCCGGTGTAATCCACAGGATCGATGATGCCGGCGCCGCCTGTCAGAACTTCTGGATTTTCCACACCGTAAAGCGCATAGATCGTCGCGGCGATTGAATAAGGTCGGAGTTGATAGGATGAGTCAGTCGGATGGGAATATAGTCGATATTTCTTGACATGCTCGTCCAGGTATGTTTCACCGACAATGCCAAGCTGATTGAAAAACTTTTTTCCACCAAACCAGTAGAGGACCTGGTTGTTCCCATGATCCCATCCACCCGCACTGTTGAGCGTCAAATTGCGTCCGAAATCACCGAAAACCACGATATTGATACTATCTTTCCCAACAGCTCCGGCATGATCTATCGCAACTTTTATCGCTTCAAACAATTGGGAAGCCCGCTTGGTATGATTTTCTATAGCATTGGAGTGATCATCCCATCCATTGTAACCTCCAACCATGCTCACTATTTTGGTAGAAGGATTGTTGATCAGTATTCGCATTGCCGCTTCCACCCTTGTGCCATCCACAGTTGAAGGATATTGAACAGGTAGATCACCATTGACGATTTCATCGAGGAAATCACTCATTTCACCTCGACGATTGAAAATATCGCTAAGCGCGTCATATAAATTATGCTCTTGTGAAAGAGCCGTCAACTCCGTACTGAAATTAGCTGCATTGAGTTTTTCAGTGGCACTCGTATCTCCCACCGATACCAAACCATCTGAGGTCATCGCATAATTATAGACATTTTGAAGGTTCCTATTGAAAGATGCAGGCCGTAAAAAATCTGGCAGCATCGTAGGAGTTGCACCATCTTCCAACAGTCGATAATCACTACCATTTATAGCGACATTTGTCAAAATAGCATCTTTCGAAACTGCATTGTTTCGATTCAACACATGCATAAGTGTTGTAACGATTCCTGAATTGAAACCTGCTTCATTGCCATTCATATATCTTTTTTGGTTTATTCCATGAGCTAAAGCAGCAGTTGGATTATAACAGGTCCTGAAAACATTTAGATTACCTGAAACGAGCATATCTTCCAAATAGTCTCCACCAGCCTCTTTCCAAAAACCGTTATCAGTCGGAGAGATGAGTTTATCTGGATATTTTTTCAAAGACATATCGTTGGGTATTATGTCCTCCAATACATGCTTTACGTTTCCCACAACATCACTCATCCCGCCACTCAGGAAAATTATGATGGTTTGAGCATCGTTTTTGTCGAATATATCTTTATCGAACACAACCTGATCCATAGGCAGCGGGTTGCTTGCATCCACAGGTACGACATCGGCCTCTGCAGAAGAGGGTAAAAGCGCTGTCGCCGCCGCCATTGCGATGGTTGTTTTTATAAAATCTCTTCGTCTCATGATGCATCTCCTTCCACTTCTACTTTCCTGTATACATAAACTTCACTCAGTCTCGAAAAATAGTCGAACGCCATCAGCATAATCGGAAATTTGTCAAATCCGGTGGCACTTACACATCCGGCATTTGTAGCAACTTCTATAAGTTTTTTCTCCTCCATCTCAGTCATGTTTCTTCCAACAATATCGAGAAACATATTGTTCAAATACCCTTTAAGTGTCGTATCGTCGTTATAATATCTGGAAAGAAGATTTGAATAATTCCATCCTCTCGAACCTCTTCTGTTTAGGAAAACCTCATCTCTGATATTGAGATGGAGTCTCATAACACTGTCGGAGTCGGAAGGCACCCTGTCACTTCTTCCAAGCTTGTACGTAAAAGCTTCCTGTTTCGAAACGACCAAACCACCCTCATAAACCTGTCTTCCGGTTTGATGAAAAAAGCCAAAAATTTCATACCCAGGATTTATATCGAGTTTATGGGCGAGTCCCATATATATCTCTTCGTAAGATTTAACCCTGTTGGAATTGAAGAGATACTCTTTAGAAAAAAGAATCTCTTCAAAAATATCTCTAAAAGTTGTAGGATTTGTCTCAATGATAGCGTTGACAATTTTAACTTTTTTCTCCTCCGTATAATCGGGGAAAAAGATATTGACGAGCCGTAGCACCACACCGTGCATGAAATCCTCATGATTCACGATAGCGTGGTAAAAGTCTTCGCCAGTAGTGATAGTAGTCCCAAGTAGCTCTATTGGCTCGGCATTCTTTTCATCAGCGTTGGTAGTATCGTTGAAGTGATAATATGCATAATCTCTCGCCATATCGCTAACCGGCTCATATCGGACTTCCCACCTCCAATTTTTCAGTGCCTTGGCCGCCAAAGGAACATCTAAATCATTGAAGTCATACAGCCATATCTCGAGCATCTCACGCCCATTGTCTTCAGAACTTCTGAAGCGTGCCCAGTTCTCTTTAGAAACCATGTGCGCATAAGCGATCTTCTTGATAGGCATATCCTTGGAAATCCCATCCTTCAACCTATTGTAATTGCTCGATATTAGCTCCGGGAAGGGGTGCACACTCTCGATCTCCCATCCCGGCGAAAAGAGAATGGTCTGATCAAGTATATAAGCCATCCATGCATCGTAGTAGGATTTGCTCAGTTTCGTGTAATAGAGCGTCGTCGCAATTTCCGTGTAGATACTTCTGAACTTTTCCGTCAAAGGACCACCAAATCTTTTTCCATCCGCGATCTCGTATTCATCTTTTTTTATTTTGTCCAGATCCGGCTGCGCTACGTCGTCGGAATGTAACGTGGCGTAAAAGTCGGAAATAAAATGGCCCGAAGCAATCTTTCCCTTCAGTGTCTCCAGATCGACACCCTTATAGAAAGTCGTGTAGAGCTTGTTCGCGACATAAATTTTGTCCTCTTCACTCAACGCATTGAAACTTTCGTCGCCAATCATCTCGAGCGGTGTCGAACGCGACACGATCGGTGTACTCGGTACCGTAGAGACTACAGCCTCATCACCGCCTTCACCGCATCCGGCCATCGTCGCCATAACGGCAAAGGCAACGAGCAAAAGTTTCAATATACGTTTGTTCATGATAGTCTCCTCCAAACGATTGACAGGCAAAACCTGCAAACTGGAATCCGATGGTTATTCTAGCCGATCCATGTGTATATCGGTGAGATATTCATTTTAATTAACAAGCTCAAATCAAACGGCTTCTCTTCACGACAGATTGGACAAATAGGAGTGATAACCCATCCGGAACTATGATATAATATTAATAAGTAAGAAGCCACTCCAAAATGAAGGTCAATCGCGGGCATGCTATTTAATAGCTACGAGTATATTTTTCTCTTCCTGCCGGCATCCTTCTTTCTCTATTTCTATCTGCATAAACTAAGATTGGCGCTTGCCGCAAAAACGTTCCTTATTGGAACCTCTCTTTTTTTCTATGCATGGTGGGAAACTTCCTATCTCATCATCATTCTGATATCCGTATTTTTCAACTTTATGGTGGGAAATTTCGTAAGCAAAAATTTTCCAATATCCGCAAAGAGAAAAAAAACATTGCTTCTCTTTGGAATCACCGCCAATCTTGCACTGCTTGGATACTTCAAATACACCGATTTCCTTCTTGAAAATCTCAATCTCTTGTTTGATCTTTCATTGCCCTATCAACACATCGTACTGCCACTGGCAATCTCTTTTTTTACCTTTCAGCAAATCGCCTATCTTGTCGACGCATATAGAGGCGATAAAAAAAATTACAGTTTTTTGGACTACTCGCTCTTCGTAACATTTTTTCCTCAGCTCATCGCCGGCCCAATCGTTCATCACAAAGAGATGATGCCGCAGTTCGCATCGAAATATAACTGGGTCATTCGACACAAAAATATCGTTTTGGGGCTTTTCATCTTTTCCATCGGTCTGTTCAAAAAAGTGATCATCGCCGACAGTTTCGCCATATGGGCGAACAGAGGATTCGATATCGCTCATTCTCTCAATATGCTGGAAGCCTGGTTTACCTCTTTGGCATATACGATACAACTCTATTTCGACTTCAGCGGGTACACAGATATGGCCATCGGTGCCGCACTACTCTTCAACATCCGACTCCCGATCAACTTCTACAGCCCATACAAAGCGCTGAACATTCGAGATTTCTGGAGACGTTGGCACATTACACTGACACGTTTTTTAAGAGATTATCTTTATATTACACTTGGAGGTAACCGTTCCGGAACCTTGAAAACATACCGCAACATCATTATAGTTTTTCTTCTCGGCGGCATCTGGCACGGTGCCGGATGGACATTCGTCGTCTGGGGCCTTTTACACGGTATCGCACTGGTCACACATCGTATCTGGCAACTGTTCGCATTTACGATGCCCCGCTGGCTCGCCTGGTTCGTCACGTTTAATTTCGTCAATATCTCCTGGGTTTTTTTCCGCGCCAAAGATTTCAACGATGCGGTGAAAGTGCTGAAAGGAATGTTTTTGGGAGATTTGATTCTACCGGCAGCACTCTTGGGAAAACTTCATTTTCTGAACTCATTCGGTGTCAAATTCGGAGCTTATCTCGATGCAGTAGGCGCAGGGGCCGAAGAGATATTAAAAATGGTTGTCATGCTTGCCGTTGTGCTGTTTGCAAAAAACTCCATTCAATTGACATTTGAATCGAATATAAGTTATGCGAAAATGTTTTATTCGGCCATTTTGTTCATCGTATCGGTTCTATCGATGAACAAAATTTCAGAATTCATCTATTTCAATTTTTAAAGAAATGCTATGAACTATCGTAAAGCGGTCAAACTCTGGTTTCTCCTAATCGGCGCAACTCTCCTACCGATTACAATCTTCAACTGGTATATCGATCCGTTATGGTGTTTTTCGCACAGCAACCGATTCAACAATCATCAACCCGGCTTCAATGAGCGACAACAGAAGACCAACCGCATCTATTTCACAGGGCTCGAACAGTACGATACACTCATGCTCGGCAGCAGCCGTACCGCGTATGTCAACCAGTACGACTTCAAAGGGATGAAGGTCTTCAACTACGCTGCGGACAACATGCTTCCTTGGGAATATGAACATTGGATCGACATCGCAATGAAAATCAAGGGAAAACCTTTTAAAAATATAATACTCGGTATCGATTTTTTCGGAAGTGCAAAAAACTACGATGTAATCATCAGTCGTTTTTACAGGGGAAAAGTGCCTGAAAATTATATCGACAAAACCATAGAGCCTATTTACAGATTAAAATCTCTTCTAAATTTCGATGCGCTGAAACATTCGTTCGAATCTATCAAACGAACCTTTCATCCGACCATCAGTGACTATGACCGAAAAAACGTCAGGCACTGTAACATCATCGTACCAGGTATGACCAAACAACAACACATTCAAAAGGACATCAACGAGTACAAAGTGCATCTAACCACCCAATATCGATATAGAACCGAATGGAAAGAGATGCTCGAAAGAATGAAAAAAAGATATCCGAAAACACGCTTCATCATTTTCACCACACCGGTCTCCAAGCCCTTTTTTGAAACTTTTATTATCGAGGCAGGGCATATCGATGACTACAAAAGATGGCTCCATGAGAGTGTCGAAGTTTTTGGACAGCTTTACCACTTCATGGATCTCAACGAAATCACGTGCAATCTGGACAATTTTTTCGATGCCCATCACCTGTACGCTTCGGCGGCCAAATTACTTGCCCATCGTATTTCCGGCTATAACGGCAATGATACTCCAGAAAATTTCGGCAAACTCCTGACTTTGAAAAATATCGATTCCTATTTCAACCATCTGCAGAACACATGTCGTTAAAACTGATTCACCCAAATGGTATTTATTTTTTTCGTTTGATTCAAACCATACAAATTTACTATACTTTCAATTAACTATTAATTATATGATATTGATCAGAATTTGAGAGGTTATATGATGAATGGCATAGATAAAAAATCTTTTTCCATCTGGATAACAGCTTACGTAATTTTTATCATTTTAAATATTTTTTTCAACTAGGCTTATATAGGAACGAACGACGACGTTTATCTGCAAAACTTTTTGCTCCATGGCGACAATGAAACTTATATTATGAGTTTTCCACTTTCGACACTTCTTGCAAAACTCTATTCAGTTTTTCCGACTGTTCAGTGGTTCAGTTTATGCATGGTCTCCACATTGATTCTTATATCCATTGTATACGCTTTTTATATCGTTCGTATCAAAAACGCGAGTTTGAAATTCCTCTTATTTGTTTTAGGATTGATCTATTTAAGGTTTCTCGTTACAAATGTATCTGTCACGACTTTAACCATAACCATCATAGCACTCGCTATTCCCCTCATAAAAAATCATCACAGGCTATTCTGGTTTTTTATAGTTGCCGCCAGCCTGTTTCGGTTCAATATCGTTCTGGGACTTGCACCCATCATGCTCATTCCTTATCTCATTTTCTTTCGAAAAGAAAATTTCGGTAAAAAAGAGCTACCGGTTCTTTTCATACTTTGGAGTCTACTCATCATGAACCTCATGTGGAACAAGTTCTATGATCAAGCGTACCAAAACTGGCTCGAATTCAGAAATTCACATCAGTATTTTATAGATTTTCATGGCAGGGGCAACCTCGAAAATCTTACTGAAAGTGAAAAACACTTACTTCGGACTTGGGTCATTCAGGACGAAGATCTTCTTCCATCGAAAAAAGTCATCGAAGCGGCGGGAAACAAATATATAATACTATTCGATAATCTAATGCATATAAGCATCAGGAAAGTCACAAGTATCGTTTATCACAACAAAATAATTTCTTTATTGCTGTTCTTTTCAATATTACTCTTTTTAGAGAGAGAAGTTTCTTGGAGAAAAAAATTTCTTTTATTCTTTTTCATCATAAGTTTCATCGCTCTTCTTTTGGTCCGCAATGTCGAGAGAGTAACCATTCCCACCTCTTTGATTTGGTTTATAATGCTATCGATGCTTTTTCTTGAAAGACGAAAACTTAATCGATTGAAGTTATTATTTGCATCTGGAATTGTGGTATTTTGTATTGATTTGCCAATATATAACACTATACATAGCGAAAAACATTTAGCTTGGGCACGCGAAAAAAACAATCTTATGCAAGAAAAAAACTTCATGTATGAAACAGCAATCTATTTTCCTACCGACTATACACCAGAATATTTATGGTCGACTATTTTACAAAACAGGCTTTTCGATGAAGATCACTGGTTTATAAAAAATATTCTTCCTGCTGACTGGGTCAGCTGTCATCCACTCTTTTATAAATTGCACGATATTTCTCATGACGAAGTACAACGCAGATACAAAAACTATCATGAATACCTTCTTTCACCGGATACCGCTTTCATTGGTGGGAAAAAACTAAATGAAAGTATTACGCCCATAATACTTTCAGAATATGACAAAAAATTTCTGAAAAATACAAACTGTCATCATACGGTGAAGATCGTAAAGGAGTCCGAGCATTTTGGAATTTCTCAAATCGTCGTTGTCTGCACGGACAATCGTTCAAAACGATAGTCCTACACATCAAAAAAGAGTTTGGGATATTTCTCTTTTTTAATTTATGTGAAGTGTATATGGGATAAAATATGAAAAAATGAAAAAATATTTTTCTGTTCAAAGACATTATGAATGAAAGCAATCATTTTAGCGGGTGGTAGTGGAACGAGACTATACCCAACGACGCAAGTCATCAGCAAGCAGTTGCTTCCTGTCTATGACAAACCGATGATCTACTATCCTCTGTCGGTCGTGATGCTCGCGGGCATCAAAGAGGTGCTCGTCATCTCGACACCCGCCGATCTGAAGAGGTTCGAAGATCTTCTGGGCGATGGAAGTCATCTGGGTATGCATTTCAGTTATGCTGTCCAGGAGAAACCGAATGGGCTCGCCGAAGCGTTCATCATCGGGGAAGATTTTATCGGAAACGACGGTGTTTGCTTGATACTGGGGGACAACATCTTCTACGGCCCAGGGTTGACCCCCCTGGTCGAAAAGGCGGCGCAGAAAAAGAGCGGTGCGACGATTTTCGGCTACCAGGTCAAAGACCCCGAGCGGTTCGGCGTCGTCGAGTTCGACGAGAACCTCAAAGTCCTCTCCATCGAGGAGAAACCGGAAAACCCCAAAAGCAATTTCGCCGTGACGGGCCTCTACTTCTACGACAACGACGTCATCGAGATCGCGAAGAGCGTCGAACCCTCGCACCGGGGAGAGCTCGAGATTACCTCCGTCAACCAGGAGTATCTCAAACGCGGAAAGCTGGAAGTCCAGCTTCTACGCCGCGGCTATGCCTGGCTCGATACGGGGACACACGAAAGCCTGGCCGAAGCGAGCCAGTTTATACGGACCATCGAACACAGACAAGGGTACAAAGTCGCCTGTATCGAAGAGATCGCCCACTACAAAGGGTGGATCAGCGACGAGGAGCTCATAGAGCTGGCTCAACCTTATAAAAAAACCGAATATGGGCGATACATGCTCGAAATGGCGGGTGCGAAATGAAAACATTACTGGTAACGGGTTGCGCGGGATTCATCGGCTCGAACTTCGTCCCCTATTTTCTCGAGAAGTATCCGGAGTACCGCCTCGTCAATCTCGATCTTCTCACCTATGCAGGGAACCTGGAAAATCTCGAAGAGGTCGAAGGCCATCCCCGTTACGAGTTCATCAAGGGTGACATTTGCAACAGGGAACTCGTCGAATACATTTTCGACAAATACGACATTGGAGGCGTCATCCACTTCGCGGCCGAGAGCCATGTCGACAACTCCATCGAAAACCCGGGCGTCTTCGTAGAAACCAACGTCAAAGGGACCTTCACCCTCATCGATGTCGCCTACAAACACTGGATGGATGCCCCCTTCAAATACAAAGAGAAATATCTCAACACTCAACACTCAGCACCCAGTACTCAACACTCGACACTGAAAGCTTCGCTTCCCCGCTTCCATCATATCTCGACCGATGAAGTCTACGGAACACTCGGAGAAACGGGTCTCTTCACCGAAAAGACACCTTACGCCCCCAACTCGCCCTACTCGGCCAGCAAAGCGAGCAGCGACATGATCGTCCGAAGTTATCACCATACCTACGGGATGAATACCATCATCACCAACTGCTCCAACAACTACGGCCCCAAGCAGCATGACGAAAAACTGATCCCGACCATCATAAGAAACGCGATTCATGGAAACCCCATTCCGATCTACGGCGACGGCAAGAACATACGTGACTGGCTCTACGTTCTGGACCACTGCAAGGGCATCGACCTGGCCTACCACGAAGGCGAAGTGGGAGAGACTTACAACATCGGCGGAAGAAACGAGCGCGACAACCTCTACATCGCCAACAAAATCTGCGAAATTTTAGATGACATATATCCAATCGAAAATAATTCAAAAGTCAAAAGTCAAAAGTCAAAAGTCAAAAGTTATAAAGAACTGATAACTTTTGTAAAAGACCGTCCCGGCCACGACCGACGCTACGCCATCGACGCCACGAAAATAGAAAACGAACTCGGATGGAGAGCCGACGAAAACTTCGAAAGCGGCATCCTCAAAACTGTGAAATGGTACCTGGAGAAATACAATGCCGACTAAACGACCCCACATTTCCATCGTGACACCGGTTTACGGATGTGCCCGAGCGCTGCCGGAACTATACCAGCGGCTTGTCAAAACATTGACTCCGATAACGGAAAATTTCGATATCATCATGGTCAACGACCAGAGTCCCGACGAAGCCTGGGATGTCATCTTGCAGCTATCGGCCAAAGATTCTCGTGTCAAGGGCATCAACCTTTCCAGAAATTTCGGCCAGCACCGGGCCATCACGGCAGGACTCGACTATGCCGATGGCGACTGGGTGGTCGTCATGGACTGCGACCTGCAGGACCAGCCCGAAGAGATCGTCAAACTTTACAACAAAGCGCAGGAGGGCTACGATGTCGTTTTTGGACGACGAGCCACTAGAAAAGACTCCTTTTTCAAAAAGTTCTCTTCGAAACTCTATCACAGGATATTCGAGTTTGTAAGTGGTATGAAAACCGATGAGTCGACGGCCAACTTCAGTATCATTTCCCACAACGTTGTCAAATATTTTCGCAAAATGCGTGAACAGAACCGAGGCTATGCCCCTTTTATCGACTGGTTGGGATTCAAACGTGCCGACATCGACATCGAACATGCGCCAAGAGCATACGGAAAAAGTTCCTATTCTCTAAGAAAGCTCATTGCGTTAGCCATCGATTCCATCGTCGCCCACTCCAACAAACCTCTGAGACTTTCTATCGAATTTGGTTTTCTGATGACCTTTTTCAGCCTTGCATACGCCATCTGGCTGATTATCCGCTATTTCGCCTTTGGTGTGCCCGTAGCCGGCTGGACCAGCGTGATGGTCTCCATCTATCTGATAGGCGGTCTCCTTTTCGCCAACATGGGAATACTTGGGCTCTATATCGGCAAAATATTCAACGAAACGAAACAAAGGCCCATCTACGTCGTGGCCGAAACCACTTTCGAAGATGAAAAAGAGTGATAGAATGAGCGACGGTATCGAAGCGGTGGCTTCCGCCGACGAAAAAGTCGAAACCTCCGGAGCCAGGCGACTTTTCCTGCTTATCGCCAAAATCGTCGTTTCCTTCACGCTGCTCGCCTACCTCGTCACGAAGCTCGACTTCACCTCCTTGGCAAAACTCCATGGCGATGTCGTCTGGTACATTCTGGTATCTTCCATCGTCATGCTCGCCGCCCTGGGCTTCATGACGGTGCGCTGGAGATTCGTTCTGATGCTGATCGAAGCGAAAAACTACTCTTTACGGATGCTTTACGAGTTCTATCTCATCGGCTCTTTTTTCAACATTTTCATCCCGGGAGCCATCGGTGGCGACGCGATGCGGCTCTACTACGTGAGCAAAGCCTACCATCTGAGCAAAGCGAAATCCCTGCTCGCGGTTTTCATCGAACGGGTGGCGGGGCTCTTCGCTCTCGGACTCATTCTCATGTTCTCCCTGCTTTTCAACGAAACGATCCGTAGCCGACTCGATTTCGGGTTCACCCTGATCGCCGTTTCGACACTTGGGATGTTGATGGCACTGGTCATCGCGAAATATTTCATACAGAAAAAAATGACGATCGGCTACAAAGATATGGCGGTCGTTCTTCTTCTGTCGGGTCTGGGGCAGTTCGGCGATATCGTCATCAGCTATATTTTTGTACAATATTTCAACCTCGATATCACGATTCTGAACCTGATGTCGATCATGCCGCTCGTCTATGTGGCTACCGTCGTTCCCGTTTCGCTCGGCGGTGTGGGTGTGCGTGAAGGGGTCATGACGGCCGGTATGGCACTCTACGGTGTCGATGTCTCCGATGCCGTCATGGTCTCTTTTTTATTGTATCTCGTTAAAATCGTCATCGGCCTGGCCGGCTGGTTCCTCTACATCAGATCGGGGAAAAAAGAGAAAGAGAATGGATATGCTTAAAAAACTGGAGTGGGAAAGCGGTTTTTTCCATACGGAATGCGCGCAGTTCTATCCACGACACAAAAGTGGTGAGTATTACGACGATGCCGCATTCAACGCATACGACTGGGTACAGGGCAAATGTTACATCACCGACGAAGTGAGCAAATCGATCTTCGGAGAATACAAATTCGTTTTCGAAGACACCAGGGTGATTTTCGGAAAAGAGATCGAAAAAAAACCCGTCGTCATGAAAGAGGAAAGGTTTTCCATCGATATCTCCACGCCAGACGATATCGACGTCCTACAGCGAATCGCCATCGAAGGGCTGGTCGAGCATAGCCGCCTGCCGGTTCTGGTCGGAGAGGCCGAAACCGGCAGGTTTTATGCGAAATGGGTGGAGAAAGCGGTGTATGGAAGCTTCGACGACATCTGTTTCTCACTGAAAGCCGAACGTTCCCCCATCGGTTTCATCACGTTGAAATATTCCGAAAACGGAAATGCGAAAATCGGACTTATCTCCATCCAGAGAGGACATCAGGGGAAAAAACTCGGAAAAGCGTTGATCCAGCATGCCGAAAACTTTCTGTACGGCAAAAACTACCGCCATTTGAGCGTCATCACCGAAGGAAGAAACATTCAAGCCCAACAATTTTACATCAAATACGGCTTCAACATCGACAACATCGAGTGCTGGTATTACCGCAGGAGATTCAAGTGAAAATATTCATTCCCTTCAACGAGCCCCCCATGACCGGTAACGAAGAGCGATACATCCTCGAAGCGTTACGAAACAAAAAACTCTGTGGAGACGGGCCGTTCACGCAAAAATGCCATGGCTGGTTCGAAGAAAAACTCGGCTGTGCCAAAGCGTTGTTGACACCCTCGTGCACCCACGCACTCGAAATGGCCGCCATCCTCATCGACATTCAACCCGGTGACGAAGTGATCATGCCGAGCTACACGTTCGTCTCCACCGCGAACGCGTTCGTTTTACGCGGCGCGAAAATCGTCTTCGTCGACATCCGGCCCGATACGATGAACATCGACGAAACATTGATAGAAGCGGCCATCACACCGAAAACCAAAGCGATCGTTCCGGTGCACTACGCCGGGGTGGGATGCGAAATGGATACGATCATGGAGATCGCGAACCGACATGGGCTCTTCGTCATCGAAGACGCCGCACAGGGGATGATGAGCACGTACAAAGGCAAACCGCTGGGCACCATCGGCCATCTCGGAACCTACAGCTTCCACGAAACGAAAAACTACACGAGCGGAGGCGAAGGCGGCCTTCTCATCGTCAACGACGAACGTTTCGCGGAACGCGCGGAGATCATCCGTGAAAAGGGGACCAACCGAAGCCAGTTTTTCCGAGGGATGGTCGACAAGTACAGCTGGGTCGATCTCGGCAGCAGCTACCTGCCGAGCGAATTGCAGGCGGCTTATCTCTGGGGACAGCTCGAAAAAGCCGAAAATATCAATGAAAAAAGAATTGCTATTTGGCATAGATATAACGAAAATCTCCAGCATCTTGAACAATCAGGGCATATAACGCTCCCCACCATTCCAGATGGTTGCATTCATAATGCCCATATGTTTTACATAAAAGTCAAGAACCTGAAAGAACGTACAAAATTGTTAAAGTTTCTGAAAGAGAAAAATATCTCAGCCGTGTTCCATTATGTCCCTTTGCATAGCAGTAGAGCAGGAATGATATTCGGCCATTTCCATGGTCAAGACATCTATACGACCAAAGAAAGCGAATGTATCGTCAGGCTTCCTCTTTATTATTCAATTAAAGCGGGAGAAGTCGATTTCGTTATTGATAAGGTTCATGATTTCTTTTAAAGGTAAAAATTGATGCCACTTTCAAAATATACGGAGCAATATAAATATCATGGTATTGCCATATCGATTATTCTACTCTATGTTGCGCCAATATTTATTTTGGGAGAAAATTCATATTTCCGTATCGGTGACAACCTCGACTCAAATGTCGTATGGTACAAATTACTCATTGACTCCCATGCAATTTTTGCTTCCCCAAATACCATCATCCCAACCATCATGGGTGGGCTTCCAAGAATATCTTTTGGGAGTGAATTCGATTTTCTACTATGGCTGAACAAATGGTTTGGACCGATATACGGTTATGCTCTCAATCAATTGTTCATGCGGCTGACTGCGTACATTGGCATGTACCTGTTATTAAAACGATATCTTTTGGAGGGTTGGAATGTTGAGAGATATTATATCTACATCATATCTTCCGGCGTTTCTTTGACCTTTTCACTTTTACCTTTCTGGCCCTCCGGAGGGCTATCCGTAGCTGGTTTACCATTGGTAACATATCTCTTCTTAAATATTCTGAACGATAAAGACAAATGGTACGATTGGCTAATTTTATGTTTGATACCTTTTTACACGTCCTTCGTGCTCGTCTATTTTTTCTATTTAATGCTCGCTTCTTTTGCCTGGGTCTATATGGTAATGAAATATAAAAAATTTTATACGAAATTTTTAGTTGCCATCAGCTTGATGACGATAATATATTTGATTGTAAATTATAGATTGGTCACAGGTATGCTACTTCCAAGTGACTTTGTTTCGCATAGACAGGAAATGTCGATTGCCAAAGCCATGCATTTTCATATGCAAAGTTTACAGGACTATCTTAATGCCGTTTTTGAGTATATCATCAATGGTCACCATGCCCATATTGCGACTTTCCATAAATATGTTATTGGGTTCTCTCTCGCACTTGCATTGATGTTGAGTTCTATCGCGAGAGATAAAAAATCATTGAAAATCCTTTCTTTCTATCTGGTTCTCATCGTCATATTCAGTTTCATTTTTAAACTCTGGTATTTCCCTCCATTCGATCAAGTCAAAACATCTGTCCCCATCTTAAAACAGTTTAATATGGGCCGAATCGTATGGATCAACCCATTGCTATGGTACATTGTTTTTGCCTTTTCATTACTTTTTATTATAAAATATGTTAAATACAAAAAATTGATTCCTTTCATTTTAATGACCTTTATTACAACGCAATCTATATATCTTTTTTCAAAAAGTGATTTTTGGCAGGTATATCGATCTGGTCAGCCTACTTTTAAACAATTTTACGATACCGAATTGTTTGATAGAGTTAAAAATATTCTAAATAAACACACTAAAAGGTATAAAGTTGCCTGTTTGGGATTTTATCCTGCAATAGCACAATATAATGGAATCGCTACAATAGGAGGTTATAGTCCAAACTATCCTTTACAATACAAACACTCTTTTAGAAAAATTATAGAAAAAACTTTAAACAATAATCCCGAAATGAAAAGACAATTCGATTACTGGGGAAGTTACTGTTATTTGCAAGTGACTTCTTTAAAAAACACATTCATGGGAAACAGACCCAAAAATATTGTTATAGATGCTTCGGAACTCAATTTCAAACAGATGAAAAAATTAGGTGCTAAATATATATTGTCCACTTACGAATTGAAACATAACCAAAATTTGAAATTTATGGCAAAAGTTGAGAGCCCCAACAAGTTCTGGACAATATATATTTATAAAATTCTTTGATATAAATGCCTTATTTTTTTTAAACTTTTTGAAGTGCTTTGAGATTGTTGATAGTGTCAAGTAAAGTTCGCAATAACGAGCTCAAATCCTATAAATCTTTGAAGATTTAACAAAAAAATAAACTATTTTTGATCTACCTATAGAAATATTATTTTAAAATAAAATTTCTATAGGGAATTTAAGCCTTTGCCATTCTGACAAATCACTTTGACAATTTTGAAGTGTTTGGACTCATCAAGCGTTACCAATCGGTGCTTACAATGATCGTTTATACCAAATAGTTTGTCATATCGTTCGCAAATCATTTCATTCATTTCCTCATTGGTGGTTTTGGAGCCAATAAAAGCACTTTCTTCAGCGAGTAAAAAATCATGATAATTTTTGTATTTTCGTTGAACGCCATGGTTGGAAATATTATGAGAAGTATAAAAATAAGGATGTCTCGACATCCATCCAGCTGGCATTATATAATTGGAGATCCAGTTCTTTTCATCAAAAAGCCGATTTTGTAACATTGCTCGAAACATTTTTGCATTCATTGTAAGCGGAAAACTGATACCGGGCTCATATAAATAATCGTACTTTTTCATCAAAGCAATAAGTTCGATGGAGAGTTTCTCATCTTCCTTCCGGTGTTTTTGATTACCAATAGGAGTCTCTATGACAAAAAAAACCATAAACCCAAGCAACATAATATTGATTGTGTTTTTCTTTCTATATTTCCATAAATCGCTCCATAAAAGGATCATCCATAAAAACAAAAGTGGATAAGTTACTCTTTGAGCATCGCGAATAAGTAGAAGTAAAAAAAAACCAAAAACGAAGATAGCATAGTACACTCTTTTTTTCAAGCTCTTTTCTATAGAAAACAGGAAATAAAAAGTTATTATCAATAAAAATAACCATATTTTGTGTTGATATAGTTCAGCAACTATGGAGCGTAAGTTCAATCGAGTCAAATGTTGCATGACTACATCCCATTTTGAACCAGCTGCTTTAATTATCTTTTCAGAAGCAAGCAATGACTCATCCTGTGGATACCACGACTTGGCAATGATCTTTTCCTCATCATTCAAAATATTTTTTTTATCGATACCATGCAAGTCGGTAAAAAAAACCCTTGCATGATAAAATTTTAACCATGACCGATAATCAGAATCCAATTTTGGAGATAGAACGATCGCACCCATAAGTAAAACCAAAACCAATACAATCGGTACATCTTTTTTTGTAAAAGAAGATTTATGAAACATCAATAAATAAGCAACAACCAATAATGGGAATATCGATAAAACGATTGTATCTCTCAAAAGAGTTGCAAGCATCACCAGAAACCAAAACATAATCTGGTTCCGATTTATAAGAGGATATGCCATAGTGATTAGCAAAAGTGTCACCATGGTTATGGATACATTCATCCAAATAAAAAATATTACAATCATCCCTAACAAACCAGCCAAAACACCAGCACCAGTTTCTTTTATATTTGCAAGGTAATAAGAATAAAGTGCTATGATAAGTTCGATATATAAAAGAAATGTCCAACTGAGCCATTGTATATTTGGAAAGTGACTATACAACCATGATAAAACAATAGACAGAGGATAGCTCATAATGAGCGTGCGACTTTCCCCATGGATAAGAAAATCTCTCAAATACGAATCATCGATGGTCCCGAGATAGCTGTAGCCAAGCTGGATCAAGAGAACGGACAATAACGTATATATCGCAAACCATAAGGCAAATCGCATATTGATCGTTTTAAAATTCACTTGCATCGTTTGGTTTGACATCATTTCAATCCAGCGTCCTTTCAATAATAAATCGAGGCCTGGATTTCGTTTCCATATAGATTTTACCGATGTATTCTCCAACGATACCCACGGAAAACACTTGAATACCTCCTATGAGATAAATGGGTAAAACCGTTGACGCCCAGCCTGGTACGGCAGAGTCGGTAAAGAGTTTGATCCCCAGAATCCAGAGACTCATTAAAATCGAAAAAAAGAAAATGACAAATCCTACAAATGTGATAAACCGTAACGGTACAATAGAGAAAGAGGTAATACCCTCCCAAGCGAAAGCGAGCATTTTTTTCAGTGGGTATTTTGTCTCTCCCGCCATCCTTTCGGAACGATCATAATAGATGGATGTCTGTTTAAACCCTATCAACGGAATCATTGCACGCAAAAAAAGATTCACCTCTTTGAACTCTTTGAGATGCTCTATCACGTTTCGACTCATCAATCTAAAATCTGCATGGTTGTAAACCACATTCACGCCAAGTAGCTGCATCAATTTGTAGAAACTTTCCGCCGTCATTCGTTTAAACCATGTGTCGGTATCACGTTTTTTTCTCACGCCATATACGATTTCGTTACCGCGGTAATATTCATCGATCATTCGTTCGATAACACTTATATCGTCTTGCAGGTCCGCATCGATTGTTATTGCAATATCACTGTCCGTATTGAACAAGCCGGCGATCAAAGCGTTTTGGTGGCCATAATTTCTGGAAAGTTTTATACCGCATATATTGGGTTGCTCCGTTGAATAACGTTCGATCATTTTCCAAGTTGCATCTTTGCTTCCATCGTCGACAAAACATATTCTACTTTTCTCATCAACTTTTTTCTTATCGATCAACGCCTGCAGAAGTTCGCTCAATCTAACCACCGTTTCAGGCAGTACCTCCTCTTCGTTGTAACACGGAACGATTATGGAAAGTGTCATACCGGGCTTTTCTCCTTTTTAAATTAGAAAATATCTCTGTTCAACCCTGGTATATTCCAAGGTAGCCAGTGTCGAAGATCGATTCAGTCAGAGCTAACTAGCGGCGTTTGACCCGATACCCTTCGATATAGAGCTCATCGATATTGCAGTCGATGAAGTCCAAAAGCGCGTCTTCGGCCGTATGGACGATGGTCCTTCCATGTAGGTTGAAAGAGGTATTGATCACCACACCAAATCCCGTCAACTCTTTCACTCTTTTCAAAAGCTTGTAATAGTTGGGGTTGTCGGCCTCTTCGACGAACTGGGGACGGGCCGTACCGTCGACATGAATGGCCGAAGGTATTTTGTCGTGGTACTCCTTTTTGACACGAAAACCGATGGCCATGTGTTTATGAGGAAAACTGCTTTCGAAAAGCCTTTCACGCTCCTCTTCCAGAATGGAAGGGCAAAAGGGCTGATATTTCGGGCGGCGTTTCACGGTGAGATTGATTCTGTCTTTGATCTGCGGGTCGGTGGGGTTAGCAAGGATAGAGCGGTTTCCAAGAGCCCTCGGGCCGAACTCCATTCTTCCATGTACGACAGCGACGATTCTTTTCTCCGCCACCGACTGTGCCGCTTCGAGATACCACTCGTCACCGATATATTTCGTTTCCACCCTGTCCGAAAAGAGCTCTATACTCTTCTCGATCTCCTCTTTCGTCAGCCGGTTCCCGAAATATGGCATATAGTATTCGTTCACCCAACTGATATCCTCTCCTATTTCGAGCGCCTTGAGAAGCGCCGCACCCACGGCGACGCCTTCATCGCCCATCGGGGGAAAGATATAGAGCTTTTTGAATTTCGTTCTCTCGTAAATGTTCAGATTCATGATAATGTTGGCAGCCACACCGCCTGAGAGGCAGAGTGTATCGATATCTTCGTACCTCTCTCCAAGGAGCCGCAGGTATTCGACGACGGCATCTTCGAGATAGCTCTGGATCGTCGCCGAAAAGTTCTCTTTGCCGACCTCTTCCACTTTGGCCGCCAAAAACTTCCTGTCATAGTAAGGCTTGATGGCGGCCGGATCGTAATCCATTCCATCCGCGGAGATGATGGTGGCGTCCATCATCTCGCGGTACATCTTCTCATCTCTTTTTCCAAAAGCCGCCAGCGCCTCCACTTTTCCCTCGTCACTGTAACGCCGGAGCCCCAGTGCTTCGGTGAAGTTGCCGTACAGAATGCCGATAGAGGTCAAATCGTGTGTGGGGTTGATATCGATTCCCTCGTGGTCCACCTCCCGGATCGGCGATCGCGCGATGAGTTCATACGTATTTCCATCGAAAATAAAGGCTTTTCCGAAATATCCGTCGCCCCAACCGTCGAGCGTGAGGCTGATGCACCTTTTTGCATAGGCAAACGGTGAAAAGAAGTAGGCCCCTGCAGCGTGGGAAAGGTGATGATCGTAAAACTCTATCGCCTTGGGAGAGACACCGTGCGATTCGAAGACTTCGCGCATATACCCCTCCACGATTTCACGGTCCGATTTTCCCCGGTGCTCCTCGACGAACCGCTCTTTGAAATCGGGCTTGATCCTGTCGAGATCTTTCAACGTCTTCATTGGATGCTTGATGAAGGCGTTCAAATAGGCCAAATACTTGGTTTTGGCATCGGGAAAAAGATCGGCGATATATTTTGGCTGTATCAGGTCGCAGTATGCCTTTTTCTGGATGAGTGCCGCCACTTTTTCCGCCCCAAGATCGCTGCGGACCTTCTCTTCGAAATTCCCGTATCCCTGGCAGACATAATCGACATTTTCGAAACGGTATTTTTCGAGTATGAGAGAGACGTCTTTGCTGTCATGCTTGATACGCGTGACACGCTCCGTACTCATGGCGAAAATCTCTCTTTTCTGTGTATCGATGAAGAACAGGGCACTGTCGTGCCCCATGAAATTCGTTCCGATGATTCTCATTTTTCGACCTTCTCTTTAAAACTCAACATATATTTCTTCATATCGGGTCCTTCGTTGAATATCAGGTCGAGTATCGTGACTCTGTGTTCGAAGGGTGGGTAGAGCTGATGATATTCCGGGTATCCCTCGTAATTCATCCACTCGAGTTTGATCCCCTCTTTCGCCATCATCTCTTCCGTCAGGTAATTTTTGGCGGAAGGCCCGCTGAGAAACGTGGTGCAGCCAACCTCTTTCAACAAAGGTATGTAGCGTTCCGCCTTTTTCCCTGTCAGATTGAAGGGTCTCGAGTCGCCGAACTTCGTCGTGATTCCCAACAGCTCTCTTGAAATACGCTTGATGATCGTCTGGTTCATATCCGAAAGGTTGGTCCATCTACTTCCCAAAAAAATCTCTTCGAAAAATTCCCGGTACATCTTGAAGTAGGGAGCGTTTTTGTAGTAAAAAAGTATTTTATCCCAATGGCTTCGCTGCCAAAGGGAGTCTCTGATTTCCACTTCACAAATGAGCCTGTCGCGGCTCGATCCGACCGGAACGGTCAACCACTCCGTACCTGCGGGGGTTTTGATGAGATTGCGATTTCGCCAATCCTGCTTGGTATACTGAACGTCATCATAAAAATAGAACTCATCCACGCTGTTGATATAATCGAAATATCCTTTCCACGGAATATAGTTCGATTGTGTCATTCCGACTATTTTGCCCATTTTTTTATCCCTCATACTCGAAAGTTCTTTAGTTATCAATAACTTCATAATTTAATTAATGTTAACAGTTTTTCAATAAAAGGAAGATTAGCCTGTGTTTTTTCAACTGTCTACAAAGAAATACACGACAAATTGAAATTTTTCAGCGGAGTTTGATACGGAGTAACTTACAATATAAAATCATGATCATTGACGGGAGAAGTTTATGTTTCGAACGACTCGCAGCGAAAGAAATTTTATGAAAAAAACCGTTTCTCTCTCTCTTTTCTCACTGATACTGCTCTTGGCACAAGGGTGCAGCAAGCCGCAAGGGCACATCGTCTCGATGGAAGTTCATGGCGCGCACTCCGTAAGCTGTGTGGATGTCGACAAAGATGGCGACCTCGACATATTCTGCGCGGGGTATGACGACGGAAAGATATATTTGCTCGAGAACATCGACGGAAACCGTTTCGAACCGCATGTTCTTGCCCAAAACAGAGGCCATGCGACATCCGTTTTCGCCACGGATATCGACAGAGACGGCGATGTGGACCTTCTTTCGACATCGAAAACCAGGCACGATGTATTGCTGCATCGCAACGATGAGAATGGCGAATTCTCCATTCACCCCATCTACTCGGGGCCCGCCGGAGCGTATAAAATAAAAGCCGCCGACATCGACGGAGACGGTTTAGACGACGCAATCACCGCATACTTCACGGACGGCAGGATTTTGTGGCACAGAAACGACGGTGATGGAAGCTTTTCGACCCGCCCGGTTGCCCCTGCGGCAGGAAGAATCGCCTCGATCTACCCCGTGGACCTGGACAGGGACGGTGATGTCGACATCGTCGCAGCAGGGTGGGAAAAGATTATATGGCACGAAAACGACGGCAAAGGCGGCTTCACCACCCATTATGTATTTACGAAAGCCAAGAACGCCTTTTCCGTTTTCGCCGTCGACCTGGACAAAGATGGCGATATCGACATCGTCGCTTCGGACTATTCGGATGGCATCATTCGATGGTTCGAAAATGACTCGAAAGAGAATTTCGAAAGCCACATCGTCGATTTCACCGGAGCCCAGGTCCCATCCGTCATCGCACTGGATGCGGACAGAGACGGGGACATCGACATCGTCGCCGCGCTGAAGAATAAAAACTCTATCGTATGGTACGAAAACACGGGGTACGAAAAATTCGTTCCCCATACCGTTACCGACAGCGTAAAGGCGGTTTTCTGCATCGTCGCGGCCGATATGGACAGGGACTTCAAAGAGGAGATCGTCGCCGCTTCCTACGGGGACGATACGATCTCATGGTACGAAATCGGCGAAGATCGTTAGCTTTCGGTACCGAAAGCCTTTTCCAGCGGTATGAAGCCTACGATGTAGAGATCGTTCGTACCCTTTCGCACCTCCGCTTCGACGCGTACACTGTAATGCTCCAGTAGATAGTTCCGCAACAGTTCGATTTTCCAGAGGCTTTTCCTGGGAAAAAGCAGACGCACATTTTCGGATTCGAAGAGGGCATCGTAATCGTCGAAACCGTTTTCATGCATGAACCGCTCGACCTCTCCCAGAATGACGACGGTACCGAACGGCACGACCTTGAACCCCTTTAGATAGGCCAGATCGCTACGGGGATCGACCCCCGTAGGCATCAATGCATCGTCTACCGACAGATAGAACCTCTCTTTCTCCAACTGTTGCACATACTTCAGATGGGTGGTACGGCGTATGTCGTTTTGTTTCGCAATCTGCGCGAATACAAAGAAAAATCCAGCCGAAACCGACAACAAAAGGTATGGAGTCCAACGAAATCGAGCCGCCTCCCTATCGTCCGTATACAACAAAATCAAAACAAGTATAAAGTAGAAAACGGGCAGATAGAGCCGGGGCGGCGGCATTTTCATGGTTAACGTCACACCGACAAAAACGAGATTGACGAAAAGAAACATCGTCAACGCTCTTTTCGCGGCCGATTTTCCGTACAGGAGAAGACACAGCGAAAAGAGCACGAAAACGACGATGACATAAGGATCTCTCATCAACCGTTCGTAAAAAACTATGAGATCGGGGGTTTTCGAATCGTAGGAGATTTCGAGGAACTCCACGAAATTTTTCAGATTCTGGAGCGAAAAGACTTCGTTTTTCAAAAAGAGCCACGCATGGAAGAGTTCATAATCGTTCGGGCTCCACCCCACTTTCGCGAGAGCTTCGTCGAAGTTTTCCGAATGTTCGCCAACGTCGAAATCGACGATGAACGTTTTATACTTGTTGTATTTGGCAAACTCACTGTTCCCTCCACTGCTGTCGTACTGCATGATGTCGAATGCGGGCAAAGATGCACTAAAAAGGAAAACTATCACTAAAAAAGGGGCCATCTCTTTGAGGAACCTTCGTATACCCAAAGCGATCAAAAGCGAAAAAGAACCGAAAACAGAGGCGAAAAAGAAAGTTTCTGGGCGTATCGAGACAGCGGCGAGAAACATGAGTGCCGCTATCAAATAGGGCATGAGACGCCCGAAAAAGCCCTTTCCGTTTCGCAGGCCGGCATCGAAGAGTATCGAATATCCCGCGAAGGCGATGAGTATGGATGTCGCGGTAAAGGTGATCTGGTAGAAGAAAAGATAAAACGCGATACCTGTGACGGCAGCGAAAGGCACTCCTTTGTGGCGTGAAACGACGGCGATGGAAACGAGATGGGCGATGATGAGAAAAGTGGAGAGAAAAAGAAAATACCAGGGAACGTTCGGCCAGAGCAAATAGAGGCTTTTCAAAAAAACCCCGACGAGAATGTTCGGATACATGATGAAAGCCGTCGGCTCGCTACAGAGCATCGTCCCCGAGAGCAGCTGCAAAATCCTGACATCGTCTTTCGTGCCGTACGCGATATCACCGAACAGCAGTACGAAAATATCGAGCAGGAGAAAAAAGAGGAGAAGCCATCGTGAAGAATTCATGGCACCTCCTCGAAGCGTCACGATTTTTTGAAAATCTTGTGATAGTCGAAAAACGTCATCTGGTCGGTAAAGCCGAACTTGATGTAGGTATTCGCGATACCGAGGTTCGATGCCGAGATCATTACCTCGACCTTTTTGATACCGATTTTTTGAAAATGGGTCAAAATGGTGGAGAAGAAATAGAGTGTCATCATACCGTAACCATCTTTGCTGCCGCCCAGAATCAGGTTGGCCTTGTTGTCGATGACTTCGTAAAAGAGAAAAGAGATGATCTCGTCACCACTGCGATAGAGAAAAAGTTCCTTTCCCTGGTCGATCAGATCGAGAATCCAGTGTTCGTAACGCCGCTTCGCCTTTTCCAGGTCGATGAAAGGGTCTTCGTGAAACCGGCTGTAATGAAAGCTCTCGCGCGCGATCTCCTGCAGCTGCTCGATATCTTTTTCATCGTAATGCGTGTCGAGCGGCAGGTCGTTTTTGTAGATTTTTCCAAAGTCGATTTTCTTGAAACGTGCCAATTTCATCAGGCATGAGCATTCGGCGATGTAGTAACCCTTGGAGATCATCACCTTTTTGACCGTCAAATCGTTCGAGTCGCATCGGAAATAGACGAGCGCCTCCTCTTCGAGCGTCTTTTCGAACTCCTCCACGAGCATGGCGAGATCTTCTTCGTTGCTATACTCCACCGCCATGATCTCTTTGGTCTGTACTCCGAAACTTTGTCGATCCCAAGGGGTCTCCCTGTACTCCATCCAAGCATCGTTAATCCAGATTTTTTCCACTATTTTCTCCTTATCTTTTTGAATCGATCACCGAAATTGGTTTTATCTACAATATTGACTTTGCTTGGAATCTTGTAACCGTCCAATCTCTCTTTGCAAAATTTGCGGATCAACTTTTTCATTTCCCGTTTATCCTGCCCACCGGTAGGTACCACATCCACTGTCACACCCTGCCCGGTAATCGGGTTTTCTTCGCCGTAAACCATCGCATCGGCAACCTCGTCCATTTCGAGCAAAACGGCTTCCACTTCCGAAGGAAACACCTTTTCTCCCCCGACATTGATGACCTCGGTACTTCTTCCGATAATTTTGAGACGGCCATCTTCCATCCGCTCCACGAGGTCACCCGTGCGAAACCACCCATCTTCCGTAAAGTTTTGCATCGAGGCATTCAAATATCCAAGGACTTGCGTTTTGCTTTTCAGCCAAAGTTCGCCATCGACGATCTTGTACTCGACATTCGGATCGTCGATCTTGAAAAGAAGCGAACCCGCTTCATCGCTTCTTATCTTTATGGCCCCCGTTTCACTCGTTCCGAACTTTTGTTGCAATCTGACATGGGGAAAATTTTCCCGCACCCTTTTCAAAAGAGGCTGCGGCATCGGCTCGGCACCGAAAGCGATGATTTCGAGCGAGCTCAAATCGTATTTCCGGTGCAAACCGCTCATTAGCAAAAGGTTGATAAAGGTCGGAGAGGCGGGAAGCACATTGACTCCATGCTTTTCAATCTCTTCACATACCGCTTCGGGTTGGCGCGAAGTTGGAATCGTCATGGTTCCGCCGATCGCGAATGCCCGCATCATCGTATCGATCCCGCCGATATGGTCGAAGGTCAAAAAGACCAGCGTATTGAGTGCTTTTGGGGTTTTTCCCCGGTAAGAATCGATGAGATTGTCCAGGTCGTGAATCATCGCTTTGGGTTCACCGGTCGAACCGCTGCTGAAGAGGATCAAACCGGAATGGCCGCGATTTTTCAGATTTTCGATATAGGAAATATCTCTACTATCCGCATCTCTCTTTCGAAGTTCGAAGCCTCCATCCCTTCTCTGCATTATCCAATCCGTCCCCGAACTTGCCAAGCGTTTCTCCACCTCCTCCGGAGTTTCGGAAACGATCGGAACGACAATGTTTTTATTGCGGCTCAATGCAAAAAAAAGTGCGATGGCATCGAACGTGTAGTCGGAGTGGATCGCGACGACTTCACCCGGTTCGATACGTCGTGCTTCGATGAAAGCGAGATAGTCCTCTATCGCTTTCGACAATTCGCCGTATGTATAGGCACGATTGTCGGAAATGACGGCGGTACGATTGGAAAATTTCGAAAAATGGTCGAGAATCCAAGCCTGCCCGGGCATGGTCAACTCACGCCCCCCAGATAGATAACCTGCCCCGTGATGAAGTCGCTCTTTTCATCGATGAGAAAATCGCAAAGCTGGGAAACGTCCCGCATCTCCCCCAGTCGGTTGATCGCCTGCCGCTCAAGCAGTGCATCGACCTTCTCTTTGGGAACGTTGCGGATCATGTCGGTCCAAATGGGCGTCGCACCCAGTGCATTGACGGTAATACCGTATTCGGCGACCTCTCTCGCCACCACTTTCGTCAAATTTTCGACCGCCGCCTTGCTGGCCGCATATGCCGCTTCTCCTTCCACCTGCAACGGTGCCGCGATGCTGACGAAGTTGACGATACGGCCATACTTCTTCTTGAGCATCACCTTGGAGACTTCCCTGGAGAAGAGAAACGTTCCGTAATAGTTCGTCTCCATCATCTCTTTGGCGGTTTTGTAAGGCGTTATGACGAAATGGTTCATCGACGCCGCACCCGCATTGTTCAACAATACATCGATACGCCCGAACTCTTTGCGGATGCCCCTGACCATATCGACGACGCTCTCCTCGTCGGCGACATTCAACCGGTGGTGACGATAGTTTTCATTCTCTATGGTACTCTCTCCGCGGCTGCACCCGATAACCGTAAACCCTCTATCCAGATAATACTCCGCCAAATAACGGCCGATACCTTTTCTCGTACCGGTGATGAGCATGATTTCGTTTTTCATGTTCAGGACGCGGCCAGAAGAGATTCGACGTAGGCGGTAAGCGTACCGACCGTACTGAAAGGTGAATGTTTCATGCTCATCGCTTTTTCATCGGCGATCGTAATGTGTTTGTCGAACGCATCGTGCACCGCCTCTTCGATATCGGTGATGACCGAAACCAATGCCAGACTGTCGAGTGCGCCGCCCTCTCCGAACAGTTTCGTTTCGGATGTGGGACTTTCCAAACTTTCGTTTTCCAACTCGTCGTTGATGTCCTCCAAGGCTTCGACGATGATTTTCTCGATTTTTTCCTTCAATGCATAAGCCTTTTATTAATTTTTTGATTTAATTGTGCACATAGATTGCGACAATTATATAATTATTTAAATAAAATGAAATTTATATAGATTTTGTTTAATCTTAATTTCGTTAAAATAACGGTCATTGAAAAGTGGATTTGGACAAAAAACATGCAATCGAAAGCATACGATACACTCGTAACATATTTTAAACCCTATATAAAAGTTGTAACCGATGAATAACATACTACATTTGATCGGGCGGGACAAAGCGCTCTTTTCGGATGATATAAAAACGCACGAAAAGGAGCTGAAGGAGATCGTCTCTTCCTCCTCGTTTCTCGTCATCGGCGGAGCCGGTTCGATCGGCCAGGCCGTAACCAAAGAGATCTTCAAACGAAATCCGAAAAAGCTGCATGTCGTCGACATCAGCGAAAACAACATGGTCGAGCTCGTTCGGGATATCCGCAGTTCTCTGGGCTATATCGATGGCGAGTTCAAAACCTTCGCCCTCGATATCGGCTCCGACATCTACGACGCCTTCATCCGGTCCGACGGTGCATACGACTACGTGCTCAATCTCTCGGCCCTCAAACATGTCCGTAGCGAAAAAGATCCCTATACGTTGATGCGCATGATCGACGTCAATATCTTCAACACCGACAAGACGCTTCGCCAGTCGATCGAAAAGGGGACGAAAAAGTATTTCTGTGTCTCGACCGACAAGGCGGCCAATCCGGTCAACATGATGGGTGCGAGCAAGCGGATCATGGAGATGTTCCTGATGCGCCGAAGCCTCGAGATACAGATCTCCACGGCACGGTTCGCCAATGTCGCATTTTCAGACGGGTCCCTTTTGCACGGCTTCAACCAGCGTATCGCCAAACGCCAGCCCATCGTCGCCCCCAACGATATCAAACGCTATTTCGTCACCCCTCAAGAATCGGGAGAACTCTGCCTGATGAGCTGCATCTTCGGCGAAAACCGCGATATCTTCTTTCCGAAACTCTCCGAAGCGCTCCATCTGATCTCCTTTGCCGACATCGCCGTCAAATACCTCGAGAATCTGGGGTACGAACCCTACCTCTGCAAGAGTGAAGATGAAGCCAGAGAGCTGGCGAAAATACTTCCGGACCAAGGCAAATGGCCCTGCCTCTTCACCAAAAGCGACACGACGGGTGAAAAAGATTTCGAAGAGTTTTTCACCGACAAGGAAGTCCTCGACATGGAGCGCTTTGAAAATCTCGGTATCATCAAAAACGACCCCATCTATGACGATGCCCTGCTGAACGAATTCGAAGAGACGATCAAAAGCTACCGCAAAGCGGGCCGCTGGACCAAAGAGCAGATCGTCGAACTCTTTTTCAGAATGATTCCCGATTTCGGGCATAAAGAGACGGGAAAATATCTCGATGAGAAGATGTGATCGATGAAGTATCGAGACACCATCGAATTCATTCGCTCGCTTTACGATACGAACGACTTCATCCCGTTGCATGCCCCGGTTTTTCTGGGCAATGAAAAAGCGTATCTAAACGAGTGTATCGACTCGACTTTCGTCTCCAGTGTCGGAAAATTCGTCGACCGGTTCGAAGCGATGGTCGCCGAATTTACAGGAGCCAAGTATGCCGTCGCCACTGTCAACGGCACGGCGGCACTGCATGTCGCCCTCAAACTTGTCGGTGTCGACGAGCGGTGCGAAGTGATCACCCAGCCACTGACATTCATCGCCACATGTAACGCCATCAGCTACTGTAACGCCAAACCCCTCTTTGTCGATGTCGACAGAGAGACGATGGGTTTGAGTCCTGAAAGTCTCGAAGCGTTTTTGAAAGAGCATACGACGATGCGAAACGGCAGTTGCGTCAACAAAACGACGGGCAAAAAGATCGGTGCCGTCGTACCGATGCACACCTTTGGCCATCCCTGCCGTATCGATCTTATCGCCGAAATCTGCGAACGCTACCGTATCCCTCTTGTCGAAGATGCGGCCGAAAGCCTTGGAAGCTGGTACAAAGGGCGTCATACCGGCACCTTCGGCACAATCGCCGCTTTCAGCTTCAACGGCAACAAAACCATCACGACCGGCGGCGGTGGCATGATCGTCACCGACGACGAAGCGCTGGCCAGACGGGCCAAACATATCACCACCACTGCCAAGGTGCCGCATCCGTACGAATACATCCACGACGAAATCGGCTACAACTACCGCCTCCCCAATCTCAACGCGGCGCTCGGCTGCGCACAGATGGAGAAACTCGAGGAGATCCTTGCCAACAAGCGTCAAACGGCGGAAACCTACCGGAAACACTTTTCCCAAAAACCGGAAATCGCATTCGTCGGCGAACCGGAAAACGCGAAAAGCAACTATTGGCTCAACGCCGTCGTGCTCGAAAACAGCGACGCGAGAGACGCTTTTTTGAAAGAGAGCAACGACGCCGGCGTCATGACGCGGCCTATCTGGCGCCTGATGAACCGGCTCGCCATGTTCGAAGAGGCGCAGTGCGCACCGCTCGAAAATGCCCAGTGGCTCGAAGAGCGGGTCGTCAACATTCCCAGTGGAGTACGTCCGTGAACGAAAAACTGATCCTCGCAGGCGGCGGGGGGCATTGCAAAGCCGTCATCGATGTGGTCGAAAAAGAGGGCACCTACACGATCGCCGGCATTCTCGACCGCCCCGAAATGGTCGGTGAAACGGTTCTTGGCTACGAGATTGTCGGAACGGACAGCGACATTCCAAAGCTGGCTGCCGAGGGGTACCATTTTCTCGTCACGGTGGGGCAGATCGCATCGCCAAAGATCCGGATCGAAATTTTCGAGCGGATCGAACGACATACCGACAACATCGCGACCGTTGTCTCTCCGCTGGCCTATGTCTCGCCACATGCCGAAATCGGCAGAGGAAGCGTCGTCATGCACCATGCACTGATCAACGCGGGAGCCATGATAGGGGAAAACTGCATCGTCAACTCCAAAGCCCTCGTCGAACACGACGCGACTGTCGAGGCACACTGCCATATTTCGACAGGCGCGATTCTCAACGGCGGTACGCTGGTGAGAATCGGAACGTTCATCGGAAGCAACGCGGTAAGCAAAGAGTATGTCGAAACGAAGCCCTTCGATTTCATCAAAGCGGGCACACTCTTCAAAGGTCATGACAATGGATAGAGTCTTCATCATCGCCGAAGCGGGAGTCAACCACAACGGTTCGGTCGAACTGGCAAAAAAGCTGATCGACGTCGCAGCCGGTGCAGGTGCCGATGCCGTGAAGTTTCAAACCTTCAAAGCCCGGAAACTGGTCTCCAGGGCGGCGAAAAAAGCGGCTTACCAGCAGGAGACGACCGACGCGTCCGAATCGCAGTACGAAATGATAAAAAAGCTCGAACTCGATGTCGACACCCACAAGGAGCTGATCGCCTATTGCCAAGAAAAAGAGATCATGTTCCTCTCGACACCGTTCGATCACGACAGCATAGAACTCCTTCATGGCCTCGGCCTCGAAATCTTCAAGATCCCTAGCGGAGAGATCACCAATCTTCCCTATCTGCGCCATATCGGCTCTCTGGGCAAACGGGTCATTCTCTCGACGGGGATGGCCGATATCGGCGAAATCGAAGATGCACTCGACATCCTTACATCTGCCGGCACCCCGAAAGAGAAAATTACGATTCTGCATGCCAATACGATGTATCCGACCCCGATGGAGGATGTCAACCTCAAAGCCATGCAGACCATCGCCTGCACCTTCCAATGCGATGTCGGCTACAGTGACCATACCCTCGGCATCGAAGTCGATATCGCCGCCGTCGCCATGGGAGCGAAGGTGATCGAAAAACACTTCACTCTCGACAAAACGATGGAAGGACCCGACCACAAAGCCTCTCTGGAACCCCATGAACTCGGTGCGATGGTCGAAGCGATTCGCAACATCGAAAAGGCGCTTGGCACGGGGATCAAAAAGCCGAGCCCCAGCGAAAAACCGAATATGGAAGTCGCCAGAAAGTCGATCGTCGCGGCAAGGCCGATCGCGAAGGGAGAGCGTTTCACGGAAGAGAATCTGACCATCAAACGTCCCGGTAACGGCATGAGTCCCATGCGATGGGATGAAATCATCGGGACAACCGCCCAAAAAACGTATGAAACGGACGAGCCGATATGAATAGACGTAGAGTGTGTATCGTCACCGGAACACGGGCAGAATACGGACTCTTCTACCCCATCATGAAAAAGATCGAAGCGTCGTATCGGCTCGAACTTCAGCTGATCGCGACGACGATGCACCTCGCACCGCAATTCGGCCTGACGATCCGCCAGATCGAAGAGGACGGCTTCAGGGTCGACGAAACGATCGAAAACCTGTTGTGCGCCGATACGAAATCCTCCGTCGCGAAATCGACGGGGATGGCGACGCTGCTTCTGTCAGATGCCTACCGGCGGCTGAAGCCCGACATCGTGCTGCTGCTCGGCGACCGTTACGAAACCCTCGCCGCCGCGACGGCCGCTTTGCTGATGAACATACCCATCGGGCACATCCACGGAGGCGAAACGACCGAAGGGGCCGTCGACGAACAGATCCGCCATGCGATCACGAAGATGAGCCATCTGCACTTCGCCGCGACCGAAACCTATCGGCGGCGTATCATCCAGATGGGGGAGGAGCCTTCACGCGTCTTCACCGTCGGTGCGCCGGGCATCGACAACATCCTCTCGATGCCTCTGCCCTCGAAAGAGGAGCTGGAAGCTTCACTCGAGTGGCACTTCGGCCCGCGAACCGCTCTGTTCACCTACCACCCCGTCACCCTCTCCCCCGGCGATACGAAAAAGGATATCGAAACGATCCTGAAGCAACTGGAACACAGCGGACTGTCGACCCTTTTCACCTACGCCAACGCCGACGAGGGCGGGCACATCGTCAACGAAGCGATCGAAGCGTTCTGCCGCAAAGACCCAAAACGCTTCAAAGTGGTCAAAAACCTCGGCCAGAAGCGCTATCTCGCGGCGATGAAGTATGCCGACCTGCTGATAGGCAACACCTCCAGCGGCATCATCGAAGCCGCCAGCTTCCGCAAACCGGTCGTCAACATCGGCGACCGGCAGAAAGGGCGGTTGCGAAGTACCAACACGATCGACTGCAGTGTGGAAGAGGTGGGAAAAGCCATCGACCGGGCATTGTCGAAAGCGTTCATTCGACACTGTGAAGATGTGACGAACGTTTACGGCAGCGGTGACAGCGCCGAAAAGATCGTACGAATTCTCGAGAATACGGAATTCTCGACCGTCAAATCATTTTACGACATAAAGAGCGAAATATGAAAAAAATCGATGCCATCAAACTCTCGCCCAAAGCGTCCATCAAAGAGGCGCTCGGCATCATCGACAGCGGTGCCGTAAAGATAGCACTCGTCGTGGATGAGCGCAACCATCTGCTGGGAACCATTACGGATGGAGATATCCGAAGGGCCATCCTCAACGGAAAATCCATCGAAAACTCCATCGAAGGGGTCTACTTTACGGAGCCGACCGTCGTCTCCGTAGACGAGAGCAAAGACTCCATCATCAACATCTGTACGACCAAAAAAATCTATCAGGTCCCGATCCTCGACAATGAAGGACGCGTCGTCGGCATCGCGATGCTCGACGAACTGCTCAAGCCCAAAAAGTATCCAAACAAAGTCGTTCTCATGGTCGGTGGCCTTGGAACACGCCTACGCCCACTGACCGAAACGACCCCCAAACCGATGCTTCATGTCGGTGGCAAGCCGATCTTGCAGACCATCGTGGAGCGATTCGCCGCACATGGTTTTACCGATATCGTGATGTGCGTCAACTACAAGGCCGATATCATACGTGACTACTTCGGAGATGGAAGCCGTTTCGGCGTCAAAATCGAATATATTCTGGAGAACAAGCGTATGGGGACAGCCGGAGCACTGAGCCTGCTCAAAGAGCGGCCCAAAGAGCCTTTTTTCATCATGAACGGTGACCTGCTCACCAACGTCAACTTCGAGAACATGCTCCAGTACCACCTCGACAACGAAGCCGCGGCCAGTATGTGCGTACGCGAATACCATTTCCAAGTCCCCTACGGCGTGGTCCACATCGAAAATGGACGCATCAAGTCGATCGAGGAGAAGCCGATGCACAAATTCTTCGTCAGTGCCGGTATCTACATGCTCAACCCCGAGTATCTCGATTTGATTCCAAAAGACGAATATTACGACATGCCTACCCTCTTCGAAAAGCTCATCGAACGGGGTGAAAATGCCATTTCGTTCCCCCTTCGGGAATACTGGCTCGACATTGGGCAGATGGAGGAGTACGAAAGAGCCAACAGAGAGTATTTCGAGGTGTTCAGTTGAGGGTGCTACAAGTCGGATTCGGTTCCATCGGCAGGCGTCACAACGAAATCCTGAAAGATTTCGAAGAGATCGAAAGTATCGATCTCGTTTCGAGACAGAACATCGACCTCGAAGGAAAACGTTTTTCGTCCATTCACGATATCGAAACGTTCGATCCCTACGATTATATCGTTATCGCAAACGAAACTTCGAAACACTACGATACACTCGAACATGTCGTGAACCATGTGAACGGAAAGAGAATCCTTGTGGAAAAGCCTCTTTTTTGTCGCAACAGATCTCTCGATATCCACGACAACCGTGTATTCGTCGCCTATAACCTGAGATTTCATCCCATCATAGAGGCGCTCCGCACCATACTCGAAAACAAAAAGATCCTCTATGTCAACATTCTCACCGGTCAATACCTTCCAACCTGGCGCCCAGGAACAGATTACAGAGACTCCTACAGCGCTTCTTTACAAAAAGGTGGAGGGGTTCTGCGGGACCTGAGTCACGAACTCGACTATGCCGCCTTTCTCTTCGGCGATATCGTCACGTTTTCCTCGATCAACGACAAGATCTCCAATCTGGAAATCTCTTCCGACGATATCTTTACCGCCATAGGAAGAACGGAAAGAGGCACCATTCTCAACATAACCATGGATTACCTGAGTAAAACTCCGTTGCGCAGGATCGTCGTTCATACCGATGAGATGACGGTGGAAGCCAACCTCGTCGAATCCTCGCTGCGTATCTACGACGAAAGAGGTACGAGTGAAACCATTGTAAAAGAGACGGCCCGTAACGACACCTATCGAAAAATGCATGAAGCGATTATCCGTGGCGATGCCGAAAACCTCTGCACCTACAACGAAGGGATAAAAACGATGGAACTCATAGAAAAAGCCGGCGATTACGTTCGAAAGGATACTTATGACCAATAAACCTCTCTGCACCATCTGCGCTCGGGGTGGCTCAAAAGGTGTCAAAGACAAAAACATCCGTCCACTGAAAGGCAAACCCCTGATCGCCCATACTATCGAGCAGGCAATCGAAAGCGGCATTTTCGATCATATCGTCATAAGTACCGATTCGGACGCCATCGCCGAAGTCGCCGTCAAATACGGTGCCGAAGTCTTTTTCAAGAGATCTCCGGAACTGGCGAGCGATACGGCCGGAAAATTGGATGTCATCAAAGACGCTTTTATGCGTTCCGAAGCGCACTACGGCATTCGATTCGATGCGCTCGTCGATCTCGATGCCACATCACCGCTTCGGGATGCTTCCGATATCGTCAATGCCTATAACATGTTCGTCGAAAACGACTATGAAAACCTCATAACCGCCATGCCTTCACGAAGAAGCCCCTATTTCAATCTCGTAGAGAGGACATCCGACGGAAAAGTCAAACTCTCCAAAACACTCGACAAAGCGGTACTGAGGCGGCAGGACGCTCCCAAAACCTACGACATGAATGCATCCATCTATATCTGGAAGAGAGAGGCTCTGCTCAACAACGAGACGCTTTTCCTGGAAAAGACGGGGCTGTACGTTATGCCGGAGGAGAGGTCGATCGATGTAGATACGGAACTCGACTTCGAATTCGTCGAATTTTTGATGAGGAAAAAAGATGCTGAAAGATAATGTCGTCGTCATTACCGGAGGAGCCGGACTCATCGGACAGGAGTTCGTCAAAGCCGTCGTCGAAAACGAAGGAACGGCCATCATCGCCGACATCGATCCTGCGAGGGCTAACGAGGTCAAAACCGAACTCTGTGAAATGTACGGAACAGATAGAATCGATGCCGTCGAAATGGATATCACATCCAAAGAATCACTGCAAAAGTGTCTGGACTATCTCTCGAAAAAACATGGCAGAATCGACGCTCTCGTCAACAACGCCTACCCGAGGAATAAAAACTACGGCCGCCACTTTTTCGATGTAGAGTATCAGGACTTTGTACAAAATGTGGGGCTCAATCTCGGAGGATACTTTCTCACCTCTCAGCAGTTCGCCAACTATTTCAAACGGCAAGGATATGGAAATATCGTCAACATATCCTCCATCTACGGAGTCATTCCCCCGAAATTCGAGATTTACGAAAATACGAAGATGACGATGCCGGTGGAGTACGCAGCCATCAAATCCGCCCTGATACACTTGACGAAGTACATGGCGAAGTATTTCAAAGGGCTGAACATCCGGGTCAACGCCATCAGCCCGGGAGGGATACTGGACAACCAGCCGGAACCTTTTCTCCAAGCCTACAAAGAGCAGTGCCTTTCCAAGGGCATGCTGGAAAAGAGTGACCTGAAAGGCACACTGATCTATCTGCTGAGCGATATGAGCAGGTACGTCAACGGACAGAACATCGTCGTGGATGACGGATTTAGTTTATGATACATATGCTCCAATCGTTTTTTTTCTTCGTTGGAAACATGTTTGTCAGAAGAGAGTACGATATCGTCTTCTACTACCCTACACACTTCAACCGCGGGGAAAATGGCAAAAACGAGTTTTTCGAGCCATTTTACGAAATTTGTGAAAGAAACGATCTACGTTACATCATTTTCGAGGAGCCCGATTTTGAGAAAAAAACGGATCGCAATAACCAAGCGGTCCCGTTTGATTTTCCACTTTTTCTTATATTGATTTTCCGTAAAATCGTTTCTTTGGAAAAATTCGAGTCGTTTCAGCATCGCGAATGGTACATCGCAGAGAAACTCAAGCCGCTTCTATTCAGAAAGTTTCGTTTCAAAAACTACATCGTTCTTTCCAACAGTATGCTCGGTTTTTTTCGGAGCATCGATAAAGAGGCCTGTCTCTACGATTATCAACACGGTGTCATCACATCTTCGCATTCAGGCTATATTCGAAACGAAACGGCGGCTGAACATATCGAGCGAAACAAAGCCAACGTACTTCTCTACGGAGATGGATTCAAAGATGTCTTGTGTCGTGCAGACAAAAAAGGGTATTATCTCGATCACGCCTTTGTCATTGGACAGCGCATTAGGGGAAATTTTCGAAATCATTTCGCGCAAAAGAGCATTTTGTTCTCCCTTCAATTTTCTGACCCGAACCCTATCTTGAACAACAAGCTTCTCGAGAAAATAGTCCACTTTTTCGACACATACCAAGATTTTTTCATCGACAGCGGTATTACCCTGCTTCTAAAACATCACCCACGTTTTTCTCACGATATCGATGACAGCGCTTTGTTTCGATATCCTTTTACACATCTATATAAAGGCTCTCTTTCGGACGCTTTGCAGCAGTGCTCACTTCATCTCACATTCCATTCCACAACGACATTCGAAGCGGCGGCGGAAGGCATTCCTACGCTGTTATGGGAAAACGACTTGCTTGACCCCCGTTTCTTTATCGATGACTACCGCTACCCACTGGGTATATTCGACGAGTCGAGTCTTATCCAAAAGATAAAAGAGTATCTCTCCAGCGAACGCAAATATCTTGAAGAGGCAAAAAAAGTGTTCATGTGGTTCCAGCATTTCTATTCACCGCTCGATGAAACAAAATTCTTGAAACTGATGAAAGAATGAAAATGAAAAAAATCAGAGTTTTTCTTGGTGGATACATCAATTTTACCAATGCCCAAAATCTCAACTGTCTTGCGATTGCCAATCACCTGGACAAAAAGAGATTCGAAATTTTTTCACTAACGCTCTACTCGGGAAAAATACCGATTCAATCAACTTCCCACATCAAAACATTCAGATGTTTCTATCCGCATAAAATTTCCAAATATTTGGGATACCTGTGGGGAATCATTCAGTGCGACGTAGCTTATCTTCCCAAAGGCGAGATATGTGGATGGAACAAGTTTTGGTTGAAACTCCTTGGAAAGAAGAGCTTTAGAACTGTCGAGGGTATTTACGGCGACGAGATGTTGGGCCAAATTCTGGAGTCGGGAACCACTTACGAAGCGTTCAAACGCTCTTTCTTGGGTTACAATAGAGTATATTCTATCACCAGGTTTCTCAAAAACTACAACGAAGAGCGTCACGGCATTAAAACGGAAGAGAAGATTTTATATCTCGGAACCGATACCGATACCTTTTTGAACGAGAACAAAGAGATTACCGGCCTTAAAAACGTCATTTTCATCGGTCGAATGAAAAAGAGAAAAGGGGTTTTCGATTTTCTCGACCTGGCAAAACGTTTTCCGGAACTCGATTTTTACATGGCAGGGAACGGGGAGGATCTCGATGAAATTCGAAACTATATCGAAGAGAACAATCTTTCCAATGTCGAATATCTCGGTACGCTCACGCATTCACAGCTCGCCGAAATTTTGAAAAAAATGGATCTGCATATCTTTCCTTCCCGTTCCGAAGGTTTTCCGAAAGTAACACTCGAGACCGCGGCCGCCGGTGTCCCCTCATTGGTCTATGACGACTACGGAGCCGACGAGTGGATAACCCACGGAAAAGATGGTTACGTCGTGCACACTTTCGAAGAGATGGAAAAGACGATCCGTCACCTGCGAAAACATTCGGACGAACTTGCCAAAGCTTCAAAAAACGCCATAGAACTCGCCAAACGTTTCGACTGGAAAGTCGTGATCGAAGAGTGGGAAAAAGTGATTGAGGAACTTTACAATGAAAAACAGATATAATCTGTTTCAAAAAACAATGCACCACCTTTAGGAATTGAATATGACTGACACTCAACGGTTCACCCACCTCAAACAACTCGAAGCCGAGAGCATCTACATCCTTCGAGAGGTTGCGGCGACATTTTCCAACCCGGTCATGATGTACTCCATCGGCAAGGACAGCTCGGTCATGCTGCACCTGGCCATGAAAGCTTTTTACCCCGCCAAACCGCCGTTTCCGCTTCTGCATGTCGATACCCTCTGGAAATTCAAGGAGATGATCGAATTTCGCGACAGACGGGTCAAAGAGTTGGGCGTCGACCTGGTCGTCCACTCCAATCCCGAAGGGATCGAAATGAACATCAACCCCTTCATCCACGGCTCCAAAGTCCACACCGACATCATGAAGACACAAGCGCTCAAGCAAGCACTCAATGCCGGCGGCTACGACGCCGTCATCGGAGGTGCCAGGCGCGACGAGGAAAAGAGCCGTGCCAAAGAGCGCATCTTTTCGTTCCGCGATAAAAACCACCGCTGGGATCCGAAAAACCAGCGCCCCGAACTCTGGAATCTTTTCAATACAAAAATCCACAAAGGCGAGAGCGTACGCGTATTCCCGCTTTCAAACTGGACCGAACTCGATATCTGGCAATACATCTATCTGGAGGGTATTCCCATCGTTCCGCTCTATTTCGCCAAAGAGCGGCCGGTCGTCGAGTATGAAGGGGCCAAAGTGATGGTCGACGACGACCGTATGCCCGAAGAGTTGAGAAAAAAAGCGAAAAAGCAGATGGTTCGTTTCCGAACGCTCGGCTGCTACCCGCTGACCGGAGCCATCGAATCGACGGCTTCGACACTGCCGGAGATTATCCAGGAGATGCTGCTGAGCCGAAGCAGCGAACGCGAAGGGCGCCTGATCGACAAAGATCAGGAAGGGTCGATGGAGAAGAAAAAAATCGAAGGATACTTTTAATGGGCAGAGAAAAGATTGCAGACAATATCGAAAAGTATCTCAAGGAGCACGAAAACAAGCAGATGCTTCGTTTCATCACCTGCGGCAGTGTCGACGACGGAAAATCGACGCTGATCGGCCGGCTGCTTTACGACAGCAAAATGATCTTCGAAGACCAGCTCGCCGCGGCCAAAAACGAAACGAAAAAGTACGGAACCGTCGGAAACGAAGAGATCGACTTCGCCCTGCTCATCGACGGCCTGCAGAGCGAACGCGAACAGGGCATCACGATCGACGTGGCCTACCGCTTCTTTTCGACCGATAAACGCAAATACATCATCGCCGACACACCCGGCCACGAGCAGTACACGCGCAACATGGTCACGGGTGCGAGTACCGCCGATCTTGCCGTCATTCTCATCGATGCCAGAAAAGGTGTGCTCACCCAGACGCGCCGCCACTCCTTTCTTGTCAGCCTGCTGGGCATTCGCAACATCGTCGTCGCGATCAACAAAATGGATCTGGTCGGCTACAGCCGGGAAGTTTACGACAAGATCGTAAGCGACTACAAACAGATGTACGATCAGCTCAAATTTTCCCTGCCCTATAAAAACTTCAACCAGACGATTGACTTTATCCCGATGTCGGCGCTTAAAGGCGACAATGTTGTCGATGCCTCTTCAAAGATGGCGTGGTATGAGGGCAAACCGCTGCTCGAATATCTCGACACCGTCGAAATCAAAACCAGCGAATTCGAAGCGTTTCGCTACCCCGTCCAGTATGTCAACCGCCCCAACCTCGACTTCCGCGGGTTTGCCGGCACCATCGCATCCGGCACGATCGAAGAGGGGGAGAGGATTGTCGTCTACCCTTCCAAAAAGAGCACCACGGTCAAAACCATCGTCCCCCCGCTCAATCCCGAAACCAACAAAGACGGCATCGAGACGGCCCAAAAGGCGTTCGCGCCGCTGGCCGTCACGCTCACACTCGACGACGAGATCGATATCTCCCGCGGAGACCTGATCGTCAAAGAAGGCGAGCGGGAGCCCTACTTCAGCGACAGCTTCGAGGCGATGATGGTCTGGATGGACGAGGAGCCACTGAAGAACAGAGAATATACCGTCAAACTCTACGCCAAAGAGGCCAACGCCACCGTCAGCGACATCATGTTCAAACGCGATGTCAACAGCTGGGAGAAGATCGCGACGAAAACGCTCGATCTCAACGATATCGCCCGCGTGAAGATCGACCTGAGCGAAAAAGTTGCCTTTGATATGTACGAAGAGAGCAAGCGCACGGGTGCGTTTATTCTGATCGACAAGATCACCAACAACACCGTCGCCGCCGGCATGATCGCGGGGGTTTCGGCCCGGCGGAAAAAAGAGCGCGTCTATACCGAAGCGGAAAGAGCGCTCAACGCCTATATCCGCGAATTCTACCCGGAGTGGGGATGCAAGGCCATTTAGTGCTACGTACTACGTATTACGGGCTACATGCTACGAATGGTGTTTTAAAAATTCGTAGCACGCGCTTCCATAGGAAGTGCCATGTATAAAGAGACCAACACCCGCTCGGTCGTCAAAGGGATCAGCTGGCGATTCGTGGCGACGGGCACGACCATCGTCATCGTCTACGTTTTTTTCGGCCGGCTTGACATGGCCATCGCCGCCGGCCTGATCGAAACGGTGCTCAAAGTGGCACTCTACTGGGGGCATGAAAAAGTGTGGCAGCGTATACGGTTCGGCAAAAAGCGCATCGAACCGTTCAACCTCTGGTTCACGGGACTCCCGCTCAGCGGAAAAACGACGATTGCCGACAAGGTCTACGACAAGCTTCAAAAACTCGACATACCGCTTGAGCGTATCGATTCGAAAGATATCCGCGAGCTCATTCCCAATGTCGGATATACCAGAGAAGATAGAAACCATCACATCAAACGGATCGGCCATCTCATCCAGACACTGCAGAACAACTCCATCTCAACGGTGGCTTCGTTCGTCTCGCCCTATAGAGAGTCGCGCAAAATCATCCGTGAAATGGTAAAGAACAATGTCGTCGTCTATGTCAAAGCCGACATCGAAACGTGCAAAAGGCGCGACTACAAAGGGGTCTACGAAAAAGCCCTGAAGGGTGAACTCAAAAACTTCACCGGCATCAGCGACGTCTACGAAGAGCCGCAACATGCCGAAATCGTCGTCGATACGGAAACAACCGATCCGGACGAAGCGGCGGAACGAATCTTTCAATACATCAAGAGGAACTATGTCAAATAAGCATGTGGTCTGGCACGATCATCGCATCACCAAAGAAGAGCGGGCAAAACTGAAATACCAAAAGCCCTGCATCCTCTGGTTCACCGGTCTAAGCGGCAGCGGCAAAAGCACCATCGCAAACGCCGTGGAAGCGAAACTCCATGAGATGGGCAAACACACCTATCTGCTCGATGGCGACAACATCCGCCACGGACTCAACAAAGATCTCGGCTTCAGCGACACCGACCGCGTGGAAAACATCCGCCGTATCGGAGAAGTTGCCAAACTCTTCGTCGACAGCGGGCTTATCGTGCTGACGGCATTCATCTCTCCATTTCAAAGTGACCGCGACAGTGTCAGAAATCTCGTCGAAGAAGGAGAGTTTATCGAAATCTTTATCGATACACCGCTTAAAGTGTGTGAACAGCGCGACCCCAAAGGACTCTATAAAAAAGCCCGAGCCGGAGAGATTCCACATTTTACCGGTATCTCATCGCCCTATGAACCTCCGGTCAAACCCGAAATTTATATAAAAAACGATAAAATTCCACTAGAAATTTGTGTCGAACGGATCATCGACTACCTGCAGACAAACGACTATCTAAATCACGGATGAGGAATATAGTGCATCAAAATCGGAACACGGAACACCAGACACCAGAGAGACTTCTCGATGCCATCGCCATCGAGGAGGTCATAACCATCGCACTCGAAGCCGGCGAAGCCGTGATGGAAATTTACGAAAAAGATTTCGAGGTCGGATACAAAGAGGACAAATCCCCCCTGACCGAAGCCGACAAAAAAGCACACGAGATTATTTCCGAAGGCCTATCAAAAATCGGAACACGGAGCACGGAACACGGAACACAAATATCGGCTCTGCCGATCCTTTCGGAAGAAGGACGCGACATCCCCTACGAAGAGCGCAAAGAGTGGGAGCACTATTGGTGCATCGATCCCATTGATGGGACCAAGGAGTTCATCAAAAAAAACGGCGAATTCACCATCAACATCGCCCTGATTCACAAAGATACACCGGTGCTCGGCGTCGTCTATGCTCCGGCACTCCGAGAACTTTATTATGCCAAAAAAGGGGAAGGAGCGTATAAGATAATGATGAATGATGAATGCTTAATGATGAATGAAAAAAATTTAAAAAATGCACAAAAACTACCTATTGAAAATTCAACATTAAACATTAAAAATTCAACATTAAAAATCGTCGCGTCAAAATCCCATCTCAATCAGGAAACTCAGGAGTTTATTGATAATTTAACATCCAACATCCAACATTCAACATTCATTTCAAAGGGTTCCTCTTTGAAACTGCTGATGGTCGCCGAAGGCAGTGCTGATATCTATCCGCGTCTCGCTCCGACGATGGAGTGGGATACGGCGGCTGCGGATGCCATCGTCCGCGAAGCAGGGAAAATGACGTATCGATACGATCCGACATTCAACATTGAAAATTTAGCATCTAAAGCTCCTCTTGTTTACAACAAGAAGGAGCTTTTAAACCCTTGGTTCATCGTTATATAAAGGAAATTTAAAATGATTATACCTGTATTACGAAAACTTTTACCAGAAGAGATTAAAGAAAAATATCATCATTGGCAAGAATATAAATACCATCAGAATTTACGCAAAACTCCTGGCAATACTTACAAACGCTTTGACGAAACACGGAGCATATTTATTCACATTCCCAAAGCAGGAGGGATTTCGATCATCAAGAGTTTGTACGGTGATCAAGCTGAAGGAATCGGTCACAGAACATATAAACATTTTAAATGGATTTTTGGCGAAGAGAACTATAATGATTATTTCAAATTTACATTTGTGAGAAATCCTTTCGATCGTCTGCTTTCCGCTTATTCCTTTTTAAAGAAAGGCGGAATGAATGCAATGGACAAAGAGTTTGGTGAAACCACTCTCAAACCGTATGATACTTTCGAGAAATTCGTCATGCAATGGTTGACACCTGAAAATGCCGATTCATGGGTTCATTTCATACCACAATACAAATATCTTTATGACGAAAACAAAAATCTTATGGTCAATTTCGTTGGACGTTTCGAAAATTTCAACGAAGATTATGAAAAAATCAGACATAAAATTGGAACCGGAGAAAAGCTGAAACACCTCAATAAAAGCAAAGATAAAAAAGGAGAAAATTATAGAGACATTTATACGCCGCAAATGATAGAAAAAGTGGTCAGTGTTTACAAACAAGATTTGAAATTATTTGATTACAGTTTTTAAAAATTTTCTAATACAAGGCAACCCTTGCTTTCAATGATTCTCAAACAAGCCAGCTGGAGTATGATTGGCTCTATTTATGGTTTTGTTGTCGGTTTTTTTCTAAAAATTTATCTTATCAATGCCGTTGGAACGGAAGGATACGGCAAATATATTATAGCTATGGGTGTTATCTCAACTATAACTGCTTTTATTGCATTATCCATTCCTCAGGTGCTTTTACGCTTTCTCCCTGCATATATTGAAAAAAAAGAATATGAAAAAGCTTCCAATCTCGCTTCGTTTTCCTTGCAATTTTTGTTAGGTATCGGAAGCATTGTCGCACTGCTTGTGTTTCTCTTCCATAATCAAATTTCTCTGATTTTTCACGATCACGACAAGCTTCTCTCTTTAGTGATCATGTTTTCAGCCTTTTATATCCCGCTGAGCTTATACCAAAGTATAATGTCAGCATCATACAGATCCCTTTTAAAGATACGTGAAATAATTTTATATGGTACATTTGTAATGATTACATTGCGAGCATTATCGGTTTTTATAATTTATTCATTCGCAACCAGTATTTATTATTTTATTTTTATAGAACTTATTACACAATTGATAGTTCTATACCTTCTTACCAAAAAATTCGACACCTCCAAGTTTACTTTTTTTAAACCATTTCCAATGAAAGAGATTATACAAGATAAACAAATCATCGATTATGGGAAAAAAATGTATTTTTATGCGCTTATCGGGATCGCAGGCGGTTATACCATCAGTTTAATTATGAGTCTTTATTTACCGGCTTCCGATATAGGGATCTATGCCATTCTTGGAACACTGGGAGGTTTGACGGCTTTTTTGCTAAACAATCTCAACTCGGTTTTTGCTCCCGTTATTTCGAAATATCACGCCGCCGGTGAAATAGAAAAACTGGGAATGTTGTTCAAAGATACAACATTTGTCATCAATATTGTCAGTGCACCGTTCATTGTCCTTCTCATACTCTTCTCGCACGACATCCTTTCCCTTTACGGTCACCATGTATCAGACTATACATTAGCTCTTGCCGTACTGATTTTAGGTAGTTATTACAACTTGTTTGTAGGAAATTCGGGAATGCTATTGTTAATGGGAGGATGGGAAAATGATGAGATCAAAATCAAAATTGGCAACACAATTTTTCTCATATTGTCATCGCTTATATTCATTTCAGAGTTTGGACTTATCGCCGCAGTATGGATAAGTACGGTGTCCTCTTTCCTGGTGAACAGTTTTCATGTTTTTTTTATAAAAAAAAGATTCGGTTTTACACCATGGGAAAAATATTCCCTTTTTATTTTCATCGCTACAATCGGAGTAATCTATTATTTCGGTTTTCGAACTTTTCCATACAAATATTCGATATTTGATTATATATGGGTAGGTTTACTGGTTCCCCTTGCCTATTGGTTGCCTTTTTATAAAAAAATTATGGCTATTATTAAAACAATAAAAGAGAACAAATGAAAGAAGTATAATGAAAAAACTGTTATCCAAACTTTCCACTGTCGTAAGATTTTTTCACAAAAAGTTGGCACGAGAAACGATATTGGTTCTCGGAGATTCACATGTAACGGTTTTTCACAATTTTCGCTTTATGTTACATTTTCCATTCAAATATTTCCAAGTAGTATCGGTAGGTGGGGCTACAGCATCTGGTTTGGAGAATCCTCGGTCAAAAACCCAAGCTTACAATATTTTCAATGATACCGTTGCAAAAAAAGATTTTGATAAAATCATTATTATGCTCGGTGAGGTTGATACCGGGTTTGTAATTTGGTACCGTGCATCAAAATACAACACAACAGTAGAAGAGATGTTTCATCAAGCTGTTGATAAATATACCGCTTTTATTTCCCGGCTTGCAGCACGGAGCAAGTTAATAGTCATCAGCACTCCACTGCCAACCATCGACGAAAAATCGAAAGGAGAAGTGGCACACGCTAGAAAAGAAGTAAAAGCATCTCAACTGGATCGAACAAAGTTGACATTGAAATTCAACAAAGCTATTGAAAACTATTGTAAAGAGCATCATATCGATATGATAAATCTTGATAACCAGTCATTGGGTAAAAATGGTCTGGTTATACAGGAATTGAAAAATAAAATTCCCACAGATCACCATTATGATGCCGATGCACATGCCAAACTCATTATTTCTGAATTAAAAAAAGTTCTTTGAATAGAAATAGAATGAAAAAATTTATTTGTAGCTGACCCCTTCCCCCACGCCTACACGTTTCTATAGACCGGATATTTACGATCAGGTCAAAGCAATTGAAAGAAATGGTGAGTATGAAATCATCATTATAAAGGTTCACCCTTTTTATCTTAAAATCGATTGCCAGGAGTATCTTTACCAGGGCATCAAAGTCTACAACTTCAGAGTGATCGATCTTTCTTCGTCGACACTTCCTGGAATATTCCACTCTCTCAATGCTTTACGACTCGAACGTTTCATTCGGAACATTGTCGGTATAGATTTCGACGATATCGCATTTGTCCATGCACATACACTTTATCCGGGAGGCGCTTTGGCCGTAACGCTTGGAGAAAAGTTTGGCATCCCATCATTGATACAACATCACGGCTTCGATGTCTTCCAACTTTTGAATGTCGGTATCCTAAAAGGCTTCTTGAAAGAGCTCAATGCCATATATATGAAAAAGAGACTTCTTGATATCGCGAATCGAGCCGACCTCAACATCGGCGTCAGCCAAAAAGTTCTCGACCAGCTGTTGGAAGAGAAAGCGTTTTCAAACCCCAGTCGGTATGTTCTCTACAACGGTGTCGATACGCAAAAGTTTTACAGATTACCAACCAAGGAAAATAGCCAATTTACGATTGATTGGCTGTATTGGAAATTTTTTTGAGATTAAAGATCATATGACATTGATGAAAGCCGTTTACGAACTGAAATGCCGGGGGATCAAAGATATAGAAGTCCGCCTCATAGGTAGTGGACCGACAATGGCATCATGCAAAAAGTATATCGCCGAGCATGGACTCGACAAGATGGTCGTTTTTGAAAAAGAGGTGGATCATAGGCAACTCAACGAGTTTTACAACTCTCTCGATCTTTTCGTACTCCCTTCATACTATGAGGCCTTTGGATGTGTCTACACCGAAGCCATGCAAACGGGTGTGCCGATTGTCGCCGTCAAAAATCAAGGAATTGAAGAAGTCCTGAAAGAAAAAGACAAAAAGCTATCGCTCATTTCAAAAGGGGATTATCGCCATATGGCTGATTTAACCGAGTTTCGTTATAATTACAGATCTAAATTAGTCAAATATATCATTTATATCAAACAGTTTTAAACTTTTTCTTCCAAAAAGGCCAATCAATGGATTCATCTGTTTACACTTTCGCATCACTCAGCAGCGGAGAGAGTTTCGGTTTCCGCCTGGGCGGTCCCGGACTTGGAAACCTGCTTTTCCCCTGGGCGAGATCCGTAGCGTTTGCAAAAAAACACAACCTAAAACGCATCAACAGCACATGGAAAACCATCAAACTCGGTCCAATTCTTCGGGGAGAGTTCGACAAACGGTTTTACAACGACTTGTTCGAAGAGCGCGAAATCGGAGGATTGAAAAAGTTTCTTCTTCTTCATTTGGCTGAGAAAGTGGATGAAAACCATGCCATCGAAGCCATGAAAGAGAAAAGCCTAAGACCGAAAGTGATCGTCTTCAAAGGCCTGGAAAGATCTTTTCATCCGATTTTAAAAGATCATTCGATCATCAAAAAAGAGCTTCTAAAAATCGTCATGCCACATCATAAACGAGCAGTGGAGAGCTTCGAAGCGGATGGGATAAGTGTTCATATTCGGATGGGAGACTTCGCCATTGCACCAAACGACGCATTTTTAAGAGAAGGCCGCTGGAATTATCGTCTGCCTCTAAAGTGGTATATCAACGTAATTGAAAATTTGAGAAAAGCCATCGGGAGTGATGTCCCGGTCAATATCTTTTCGGATGGTACGGATGAAGAACTCAAAGATATTTTGTCTCTGCCGGGGACCAAACGATGCTTTTACGGTTCGGCAATCGCGGATCTGCTGGCGTTGAGTAAAAGCCCGGTACTTGTAGCTTCCGCTTCCACTTTCAGCATGTGGGCATCTTATCTTGGGCGCATGCCCGTTATATGGTATCCAGGTTTACATCGTCTCAAACTTTACGATAAAGGGGAGAGTTTCGAAGGTACGCTCGATTATGACGAAATTCTGCCTGAAAGCCTGGTCTTTCAATTAAAGACAAAATTTCTGTAAGGGTCGATAAGGTTGATGAAAAAACAGGGGAAAAATATCTATCTCGAAATCACTCCTTTCTTCCCGAGCGATATACATTTCGTAGGCCCTTATATTTATGATCAGGTCAAATCGATAGAGCGAAGAGGGGATTTCGAAGTAGTTGTCGTAAAAGTGGTTTCCATATTTGACAATACCCCTGCCGAATATGTGTACCAGGGAGTCAGAGTTTTCAATTTTAAAGTTTTCGATCTACCCTCCTCGACACTGCCCGGTCTGTTTCATAAGATTAATTTAATACGTTTGAAAAAATTTTTAAAAGAGGTAGTGAAAATCGATTTTGAACAGATAGCATTTATTCACGCGCATGTCGCGTACCCCGCCGGAGCACTGGCTGCCGACTTGGGCAGAGAACACAACATAAAAAATTTCGTCCAACACCATGGATTGGATGTTATGCAGCTACGCAACGGTAGAATACTCGGGGGAAAGCTCAAAGAGTGGAATGGAAAGTTCATAAAGAGACGTTTTTTGAAAACGACAAACGGCACAAACCTGAATATCGGAGTCAGTCAGAAAGTTGTCGATGAACTCAAAAAAATAGAAGGATTTTGCAACCAAAACACATATGTTCTCTACAATGGTGTAGACACTTCCAAGTTTTATAGAATAGAAAATAGAAAAAAGAGCGATTTCTTTACAATCGGGTGTATCGGTAATTTCTGGAAAATAAAAGACCAAATGACACTGCTCAAGGCATTGAATCTTTTGCTAAAAGGAAGATGTATCGACAATATAAAAGTCGTCTTCGTCGGAAGCGGCCCCACACTGGGATCTTGCCTATCGTACGTTGAAGAAAACGGACTTGGAAAGTATGTTGAATTCAAAAAAGAGATAGACCACACACAACTCAATACCTTTTACAACTCCTTGGATCTTTTCGTGCTACCATCCTACTATGAAGCACTGGGATGCGTCTATACCGAAGCGTTGCAAGTTGGAGTTCCCATTATAGCTGTCGAGAATCAGGGAATCGAAGAATTGCTTCATAAAGAGGAAAAAGCCTTTTCACTGATCCCCAAGCATGATGAAAAGAGACTGGCCGACCTCATTTGCTGGCACCTCGAAAAAAAGCATTCCCTAACACCATATGATCTAAATATCGACAACTTTATATCGGAATTCCTTTCGAAGGTTACCGATGCTTAATTTTTATACAAAATATCTCTTCATCGTTTTCTGGACACTTCAGGTTTTGGAACAGACCAGTTTGCCTTTTCATTTCTATTCAATTTTGTATTTGATAATCGGCCTCTCTCTCATCTACACTTTCGTACTGCTATTGAAAAACAGGAGTTTCTTTTTCAACAAATCTTTTCTTCTCGTTTTAATCATCATCGCCATCTATGCCTGCTACTGGATACTTTTTGATCACTCTTTTTTCGGCATACAATACCTTTTTTCGAAAATCGCCATTTTCGGCATGATCATGGCCACGATCTATTTCAACTACGACTATGTCGAAAAGCGTTATCCTATAATCATGCTCGTCATCAGTACTCTTATACTTGTAGTGGGCGTGTTGACGAACCATGATTTCGGAACCCGCTACAGCGGCCCCTTCGACAATACGAATTCATTGGGTTTTTTAGCGGTTCTTGCATTCAGTATCGCCCTCTTTTATCTCAAGCCAGGTTTGAAAAAGACATCTCTTCTCATTTTCTTTATTGCATTGGTTCTCATGAGCGGTTCCCGAAACGCATTGGGAGGGCTCGTCCTCGCCTATCTACTGAAAGATGGGTTTTCCTACAAAAAGATAGCGGTGATTTTTATGGCGCTGGTAATGATGCTTGGCATCAACAAAATCACCTCTTCCTACGGTTTCACGACAGGCATCGACCGTCTCGTCTCCACTAGCAAAAAAAATGACCTTCTTGCAGGAAGGGATCTCGAGTTCAAACTCGGGCTTCTCTCCATAAAAGAAAAACCCATAGAGGGACACGGTCTGGATCACTATGCCCACCTTTCGGACAATATCGTCATGCGTTCAGGAATTTTACGCGTGGACAACGCTTTCGCGGCTAATCCACACAACTCGTTTCTGGGCAATTTCATCCAACTGGGAGTCCCTTTCGGAATGCTTTTGCTGTTGACACTCGTTTATTATATTGGAAAGTCCATATTTTTCAAACCTCGGAACGATCTTTTTCTCATCATGCTTCTATATCCGTTTCTCAGCGGCCTTTTCGAATCCCACTTGTTCGGCATCAACGGATACGAAGGCACCACGTTTTGGTTTGCGCTTCTTTTCTATCAAATTTATATGACAAAATATAAAAAAGAGAGATCATCCCAACCATGAACCATACAATCATCGAAACCGAAGAAGTCCTTGTCTCCATAGAGAAAATTTGGAAAACGTTTTACTCCTCCCTCAAGGATAAAACTGTTTTTCAAACTTTCGAGTGGAATTATCTGTGGTGGAAACACAGCTACTCTTACAATAAACTGTTCGTTTTGATTTTGTACCCACAAAGCATCGAAGAGCCTGCCGCAATATGCCCTTTGATGTTGGACCAAAAGAAAACTTTAAGATTCATTGCCGATACTCATTCGGATTATAGCGATTTTCTAATCGGTCCAGAGGACAATACGACACTCTACGAAATCTGCAAAACTATACACGACATCATAGAGCAAAGCGACGAAGTCGACTCCATAGAGTTGAAAAACCTGAATCAATCTTCGAAATATCTGGGAATTTTCTGTTCGCGCTTCGACTACAAACAGATTCTCTATCAGACAAATGCATCCTCGTACACATCTTTTGTCGGAAGCGAAAACGTTCTGGACGCTTTTTCCTATCTGAAAGCGAAAAAACGCAATCAGATCAAGAGACTCTACAAAAAAAATGAAAATCTACATGGGGTATATCACACGGTCGACACCTCTCCTTTCCCCGCTGAAACCTTGAAAGAGATTTTGACCGACATGAAAAAGAGCGGTCTGAGGGGTGACGATTTTCTGGACGAGACACTGCTCGGCATCATCACGAAACTCTACGAAGCGGGCCATTTAATGATTCAGGAGATAAAAGACGATAAAACCTCGCTTGTCATGAACTTCATTCTAAAAGATGACCGCGAAAAAAGATTTTTGCTGTGGATAACGATATATAGAAACAGGCCTAAAATAAATATTCTCTCCTACTTTATACTGATAAAAAAACTTTCCATGGAGCATATCGGCTCACGCTTCGTTCTTGATTTCGGCAGAGGTTTATATGAATATAAAATAGTGAATTTTTTGCCCGAAATCAATCTTCAATTTACATTTTATTATTCAAAAAACGGCATCGCTTATGTACGATATCTTTTGAAGCAATTCATCATTTTGTCAATCAAACCGTTTTACAAAAAACATAAAAAAACCATCAACAGGATTCTACACCGATGAGTCTGAAAACTTTCGCTTTTCTGGTCGAACCAAGCTCCTATACGCTCGATATCGTCGAAAATATTTACAAACCGCTTGGAATCGGCCACATCTTTTTTCACGACCGCCCGCTTATTGCTCAAAGTGACAAGACACCGGAAGGCGATATTTTTGAAAATATGGGATGCTTCCAGAGAATCGCCAAACTGCGAAATATCTGGCGACGATACGATTTTTTCATTTTCAACGGTTATAACACTACGGAGTTTCTTCTATTTTTCCTGACTTCATGGATACTGGGTGGCAGGAAATACATCGCCATCGACTCCGATACGCAATACAAAGAGATCGGCGGCATCAAGAGATTCGTAAAAAAACTCTATCTTCAAACTATTTTCAAACGCTCTTTTGTTCTCGGCTTCGCCGGGGGAAGTTACGGCCACAAGGAGCTCTTTCGCCGTTACGGCATGGCCGAAGAGCGAATCTTTTTGATGCCAATGATGGTGAACAACGAAACTTTTTTTGCCAATCGCCCCAAACCGGAGTCCCCTTTCACCTTTCTTTACGTTGGACGCATCATTCCGCATAAAAATGTGGAAATGCTTATCCAAAGTTTCCAAAAAGCTTTTGGAGACGAAACTACCGTTTTTCTGCGTATCGTCGGACGGGGATCATCGCTCGAATCGCTGAAATCACGCTATGCCGATGCGCCAAATATCCACTTCGAAGGAGCCAAGTTTGGCCGTAATCTCGTCGAAGCTTATCATACTTCTCATCTCCTAGTGATTCCATCACTATACGAACCCTGGGGACTTGTCGTCAACGAAGCCCTTTCCGCAGGTTTGCCGGTACTTGCATCCAATCGTGTTGGTGCAATTTACGATCTGATTCTCGGAAAGGAAACGGGATTCGTTTTTGATCCGACAAACATAGACGAACTTTCATCGCTTATGAAAAAAATATATGAAGATCCCTTACTTTATAAAAAAATGAGTCGTAATGCCGAAGAACTTATGCGAAACAGTTGGAATTATGAAATGTATAAAACAAATCTTATATCGGCAATCGACTATTGCCATGAAAAATTACATGGAGAAGAGAGATGACAAAATATTTGATAATCAATGCCGATGACTTTGGATGGGATGAAGAGACGGTTGCAGCAACGATAAAACTTTTCGAAAAAGGAGTATTGACCAGTGCGACTATCATGACAGGCATGCCCGGAACCCCAAAAGCCATAGAATATGCGAAAAAAAATCAGGATAGGTTTTCATTCGGCCTCCATTTCAATATTGTAGATGGCCATGCATCCCATTCTCTTTCACCAAACTCTTTGACAACACCGGAAAATAGAGTTTTCAAAGATAGCAACCAGCAACGCATCAATGCTCTCATGTGGAAGCTGAATAAAAAAGATATTCAACATGAGTTGGAGTGTCAATTATCTCAATTGTTCGATGCCGGTATCAACGTTTCACATATCGATTCGCATGGGCATCTGCATAAATTTCCTCAGATCATTCACGCGGCAAAGCCCATCCTCAAAAAATATAAAATAACATCCGTCAGAATTCCTCAAAATATTTTTCAGAATAAAAATCTCAAAAAATCATTGATAAACAATATTTTTAGACTCTTTTTTGGGGGGACCAAGCATCCTGACTATTTTTTCATGCTCGAGCATCATGAAGACAGCGATTGGCTGGAAAAATTTCTGAACGATATTCCCGATGGTTTGACTGAATTGGGTATTCATCCTGGTACGACCGATGCATGGCGTGCTGTCGAGACCCAACCGTTTTTTCATGATGAAATTTTGAAAAAACTGAATCGTCCGGACTTGAATCTCGTCAACTATAATTTCATAGACAGGCGATAAAAGATGCAAATGGTCAAAAACGCCGTTAAAACTGTTTTGCTGCACACTGGTGCACTTCTATACGGAAATCAAGATAGCAAAGTGATCTATTATCATGATATTCATGATAATACCGCTTACACATCGATGTCAACACCGATCAAACTCTTTTTGAAACATCTGGAAACCATTCAAAATATGAACTATACAGTGGTCCAGGAAATTACAAATAGAAAAAATGAAATCGAAATAACCTTCGACGATGGATTCAGAGGATTGTATGAAAATTTTTTATTGCTAATCGATCGAAAGATTCACGTCAAGCTTTTTCTCGTAACAGATTTTATCGATAAAAAAAACTATTTAACCAAAGGGGAAATCGAAGAGATGCTCGGTTCTGGATATTTGAGCATCGGCTCGCATAGCGTCTCTCACCAGAATCTCGACCTACACGATAGAAAAAGATTGATATATGAGCTTGAAGCTTCGAAAAAAAAGCTTGAAGACCTGTTCGACAGGCAGATATCGTCATTATGCTTTCCACGTGGAAGATTTTCCGATCTCGTCATCGAAGAGTCGGAAAAAACTGGCTATTCGAAACTCTACAGCTGCCTTCCAGGCTCATACTTCTCCCCTTATCGTAAAAATCTGATTCCACGTTCATTGGCCCAGCATGCATTGCCCTCCGATTTTTCTGCAATATTGAACGGTGGAGATCAAATATATTTCAAACGATATCTGAAAATGCATTATCGAAACGGAGACCTCGCTTGAAAATTTTGGTACATGCCATTTCTGCGAAAATGGGGGGTGCCAAACGGCATTTGAACAATATGATGAAAGCATTGGCCAAATCTGGTCATGATTTCGAATGGCTTGTCATTGTCAATGATGAATTTGACACTTCTGCATTTGAAAGTAATGTAGAGATAATCAGATTCCCGGAAACATACAGTTCGGGTTGGAAGAGAATTCTCTTGGATAATTGGCACATCAACAAAATAATAAAAGAAAAAAAAATAGACCTTTTAATTTCATTCGCAAATTTCGGACCGGTCAAAGCATCCTGCAAACATATACTTTTTGAAATGAACGCACTCTATTTTTGCACAAATATCCGCAATCTATACGGCCGACGACAGCATATAGATTTTGCTATCAAGCGCATTCTTATAAAACTTTCCGCTATTTGGGCGGATTTAATCATCACCCCGAGTAAAAGTCTTAAACTCCAACTGATCGATACACTAAATATACCGGAAAATAAAATAGATATTCTTTACCACGCATCGGAAAAGGAGTTCTGTCGTATCGGACAAACAACGAACATTACAAAAAAAGAAAACAGTACAGTCACGACATTCCTTTATCCATCTCACCTAGCCCGTCACAAGGGTATCCATATTCTTCTCGATGCACTCAAAATAGTCAAATTCGAAAAAAACAGATTGCTGCCTCCATTTGAAGTAATTTGTACCTTTGCGAAATCGGACGAACCTGAGTATTACGATGAATTGACCAAGTCGATTGAACAACATGACTTGGATGACATCATCCGTTTCGTCGGTTTCGTTCCTCAGGAAGAGATCAATCAACTCTATGCTTCATCCGACTATATGCTTTACACGACACTGTGTGAATCATTCGGTTTTTCCATGCTTGAAGCCAAAGTTTTTCATCTTCCCGCTCTTTGCTCGAATATTCCCATCAACCGCGAAATATCCAAAGAAGCTGCACTTTACTACCAGTGGAACGATCCTGAAGATTTGGCGGATAAAATCGAATTCATCATCACTCAAAAGCCCGACCAATTCAATTTCAACGACGAATTGCTCGAGTGGCATTGGGAAAATTATGCTGAAAAACTAATTGCATGCATGAATGACGTGTTATCACGATAACCCATTGCATAAGGTCCTTCTATAATAATAGATAGATGTTATTTTTAGTAAAATAATTGTGTAAATCAGATTTTTTTGAAAGGCATGAATTGATCAATCTAACTGTCGTTATTTTGACATTGAATGAAGAAGTAAATATTGAACATTCCGTGGGCAACGTAGTAGGATGGGCAAAAGAGGTTTTTGTACTCGACAGTGGCTCAATGGACAAAACCGTAGAAATCGCGGAAAGCCTCGGTGCAAAAACTTTTTACAGGAAATTTGATAATTATGCCGCCCAAAGAAATTATGCGATCAAAGAGCTTCCAATAAAGACGGAATGGATGCTCTTCCTCGATGCCGATGAATATCTACCGCCGGAGCTCAAACAGGAAATCGAAAAAGAACTCGACAATCCACGTGCAGATGGATATATGATCAAATTCAGGTTCTATTTCATGGGTCGATGGATCAAACACGGTGGATATTACGGAACGAAAATTTTGCGCCTTTTCAGGAAAGAAAAAGCTTCCGTCGATCGGGACATGAATGAACATGTGGTTATCAACGGTATCGTTGGAGAACTGAAAAACGATTTCATTCACGATGATCACAAAGGCATAACGGAATGGATATCGAAACACAACAAATATGCGACATACGAAGCCTTGGAGCTTATCAAATACGATGAACGTAAAAAGAATGAAAAAAAAGATGAATTTGCCGACCTTTTCGGTACGCAGGCACAAAGAAAACGTTGGATTCGCGAATATATTTGGAATCCCTTGATGCCACCGCTGGTTCGCCCATTTATCTACTATTTTTATCGTTATTTTTTAAAACTTGGATTCCTGGATGGAAAACCGGGATTCATCTATCATTTTCTGCAAGGATTATGGTGGACTTTTTTAATCGATGTAAAATATATAGAAATGAAAAACAAAGAAAAGGAAAAGAATGTTTAAAGACAAAACACTTTTGATTACAGGCGGAACGGGTTCGTTCGGAAACGCCGTTTTACGAAGATTTTTGGATTCGGATATCAAAGAGATCCGCATCTTTTCACGCGACGAGAAGAAGCAGGACGATATGCGCAAGTTCTACAAAAATCCGAAACTGAAATTTTATCTAGGTGATGTACGCGACGTCAACTCGGTCGTCGATGTCATGCGCGGCGTCGATTATATTTTCCACGCCGCTGCGCTCAAACAGGTTCCTTCCTGCGAATTTCATCCGATGCAGGCGGTCAAAACCAATGTCGTCGGTACAGAAAACGTCTTGAACTGCGCTATCGAAGCCGGCGTTAAAAAGGTCATCGTACTCAGCACGGACAAAGCGGTCTACCCCATCAACGCGATGGGTGTCTCCAAAGCGATGATGGAAAAAGTGGCTGTCGCGAAATCCCGCAACCTGGATGACGAACAGATCACCATCGCATGTACGCGCTACGGCAACGTCATGGCTTCACGCGGTTCCGTCATTCCTCTTTTCATCGACCAGATTCGCCAGGGCAAGGAGATCACGATAACGGATCCTTCGATGACACGCTTCATGATGAGTCTCGACCAGGCGGTCGAACTGGTTCTTTTCGCATTCAAAAACGGCAGGAACGGCGATATTTTCGTACAGAAAGCCCCCGCCGCGACGATAGAACTCCTCGCGAATACGCTGAAAAACATGCTCGGCCGGCCCGATCATACCGTCAAGATCATCGGAACGCGCCATGGGGAGAAGCTCTACGAGTCGCTTTTGACGAAAGAGGAGATGGTACGGGCCATCGACATGGGAGACTACTACCGCATTCCCGCCGACAACAGAGACCTCAACTACGACAAATATTTCGAAGAGGGGCAGGACGTCATCACCCAGGCAGACGAATACCACTCCCACAACACCTACCGCCTCAACGAGGAGGAGCTTCGCGAAATGCTCTTCAATCTTCGTGAAATCCAGGAGGACCTGAAAGAGTTCGGAGTCATCTGATGAAAGTTCTCGTAACCGGAAGCGGCGGGTTTATCGGAAAAAACCTTATGGAACGCATCGGGCGGATGGAGGGTGTGGAAGCTCTGACATTCGAGAAAGACGACACTCCGGAAACGCTGGAAAAAGTGGCGCTGGAAGCGGATTTCATCTTTCATCTGGCCGGCGTCAACCGCCCGGAAAAACCGGAAGAGTTCTACGAGGGCAATCGTGACCTGACGAGACAGCTCGTCGATATTCTAGCCCGAAATGGCAAGAAAACGCCGATTCTCATGAGCTCGTCGATCCAGGCCGAACGCAACAACGATTACGGCAAAAGCAAACGCGAAGGCGAAGAAGTTTTAAAAGCCTATGCCAAACAAAACGATGCCACCGTCTATATCTACCGCCTTCCCAACGTATTCGGAAAATGGTCGCGGCCGAACTACAATACCGTCATCGCGACATGGTGCTACAACATCGCACGCGACATACCGATTCAGATCAGTGACGAAAACGTCGAACTCAGCCTCGTCTATATCGACGATGTCGTGGGCCATTTCGTCAGGCATCTGGAAGAGAACGGAAAATCGGGCGTTGTCTATCCGGATATCTCTCCCGTCTACAAAAAGAGCCTCGGAGAGATCCGTGACCTTCTGCAGGCATTCAAAGCGAGCAGGGAGACGCTTCTCGTTCCCCGTGTCGGCCAAGGTTTCGAAAGAGCGCTTTATGCAACCTATCTCAGCTTTCTGCCGACAGATAGATTTTCCTATGAACTTCAGGGACACGAAGACGAGAGGGGAACGTTCTACGAGTTTCTAAAGACCATAGACAGCGGACAGTTCTCCGTTTCGACGACGGCACCGGGTATCACCCGCGGAAACCACTATCACAACACGAAAAACGAAAAGTTCCTCGTCGTCAAAGGAAAAGCCAGCATCAAACTACGCCAGATTCACAGTGACGAAATCATCGAGTATCGGGCGAGTGACGAAAAGATGGAGGTTTTCGAAATGATCCCGGGCTATACCCACGATATCACCAACATCGGCGACGAAGAGATGATACTGCTCATTTGGGCCAACGAGACATACGACCCCGAAAATCCCGATACTTACTTTTTGAAGGTTTGAAATGAAACGACTGAAAGTGATGACCGTCGTCGGAACACGGCCGGAGATTATCCGCCTTGCCGCCGTCATAAAAAAGCTGGATGCCACGGAAGCGATCGACCATGTTATCGTCCATACCGGGCAGAATTACGATTATGAGTTGAACGAAGTCTTTTTCAAAGATTTCGGCCTTCGCAAACCCGACTATTTTCTCGATGCCGCTCTCGGTACGCCGGCCGAAACGATCGGTAACATCCTGATCAGGATCGATCCGCTGCTGGAGAAGATAAAACCGGACGCTTTCTTGGTTTTGGGCGATACCAACAGCTGCCTTTGCGCCATCCCCGCGAAAAAGAGAAAAATTCCCATTTTTCATATGGAGGCGGGAAACCGATGCTTCGACCAGCGCGTTCCGGAAGAGACGAATCGAAAAATCGTCGATCATATCAGCGATGTCAATCTGACCTACAGCGATATCGCGAGGGAGTATCTGCTTCGCGAAGGCCTTCCCGCCGATAGAATCATAAAAACCGGCAGCCCGATGTACGAAGTGATTCAAAGCAAACTCGAAGACATCGAAGCCTCGGATATTCTCGACAGGCTTTCTTTGAAAAAAGGGAAATATTTCGTCGTTTCGGCACACAGGGAAGAGAATATCGCCAGCGACCGAAACTTCGAAGCACTGGTAGAGACGCTCAATGCCATCGCCGAAACCTACGGCCTGCCCGTCATCGTATCGACCCATCCGAGGACCCGAAAGAGGATCGACGAGAAAAAGATCGTTTTTCATCCGAAGATCGAACTCCTCAAACCCCTCGGCTTCAACGATTATGTACGGCTCCAGATGGATGCGAAAGCGGTTCTCAGCGACAGTGGAACGATCAGCGAAGAGTCTTCGATTCTGAAATTCCCGGCACTCAATATTCGCGAAGCACACGAGCGTCCCGAAGCGATGGAAGAGGCGAGCGTGATGATGGTAGGGCTTAAAAAAGAGCGTGTCATGCAGGGATTGAAAGTTCTCGAAACACAAAAACCGGATACATTGAGAGAGGTCGCCGACTACTCGATGCCGAATGTATCGGACAAGGTCGTTCGCATCATCCTCTCCTACACCGATTATGTGAATCGAACGGTATGGCAAAAGCGGCTTTGAGATGAAAATCTGCCTCATTATCGACGACTACCTGCCGGACAGTATAAAAATCGGTGCCAAAATGATGCATGAACTCGCGTGCCGGTTGAAAAAAGAGGGGCATGAAGTGACGGTTGTCACACCCGCCCCTGGTTCCAAACGAAAAAAATCGGTCGATACGCTCGACGGCATCACGATCTACCGCTTCAAAAGCGGCAGAATAAAAAACGTAAACAAAGTCGAACGTGCGATCAACGAAACACTTCTTTCCCGCCGCGCATGGCAGGCGTTCAAAGAGGAATTTACAAGAGAGCCGCACGATCTCATCGTCTACTACTCTCCGACCATCTTCTGGAGTCCGCTCGTCGAGCGGCTCAAAAAGCTATGGCATGCGCCCAGCTATCTGATACTCAGAGATATTTTCCCTCAATGGGCGGTCGATCAGGGATTGATACGCGAAGGCTCTTTGGTCGAAAAATATTTCCGCCACTTCGAGAAGAGAAACTACGCCGCCGCGGACACGATCGGCCTGATGTCGAAAAAGAACCTCGAATGGTTTCGAAAAGAAATGAAAGCGAAAGCTGCGACGGAAATTTTGTACAACTGGGCGGAGAATTCGCCTGTCGACGCCACGGGCCTTTACAGAAAACGGTTGGGCCTCGAAAAGAGAGTGATCTACTTTTACGGAGGGAATATCGGCCATGCGCAGGACATGATGAACATCGTCAGGCTTGCAAAAAAGATGCAGAAGTATACAGAGGCCCACTTTCTTCTGGTCGGAGCGGGTGATGAAGTCGAGAAGGTCCAAAACGCCATCGTCGAGCAAAACCTCACCAATATGACACTCCTGCCGCCGGTATCGCAGGAGGAGTTCAAACGGTTGCTTGCAGAGTGTGACATTGGGCTTTTCACCCTCCATAAAAACCATACGACACACAACTTTCCCGGCAAGCTGCTCGGCTATATGGTCCAGAGTATGCCAATACTCGGAAGCATCAACGCCGGCAACGACCTGAAGGAGATCATAGAGAGTGCCGGTGCCGGATATGTCACGATCAACGGGGAAGACGAACGCTTTTTCGAGAATGCGGTCAAGCTTCTCGACGAAGAGAGAAGAGAGAGAATGGGGAAAAATGCATTGAGACTGCTACATGATACTTTTTCGGTCGAGGCGGCGGCCGCCAAGATAGTCGGGCGTGCTGCCGGCAGGAATGCAGGCGATGAAAATATGGTAACATAGCGCACGATTTCAGTTTACAAACACGATTTTTTGCCGATCTATTCGGTACTTACACACAGAAATTCATAAATCCACGGAGACAAAGAGCCGATCAGCATGACCAATTTTTTCAAAAAACTGTTGCACAAACCTCAAAAAAAGAGAGAGACTCTCTATGTCGACATACACTCCCATCTGATTCCCGGTATCGATGATGGATCCAAAACGATGTATGAATCGATCAAACTGATCAAAGCGTTCAAAGCGATGGGATACAAAAAACTGATCACGACTCCACATACCATGTGGCACCGCTACAAAAACAGCAGGGAGATCATTCTTGAAAAACTCGAGTATTTAAAAGATGCACTTGCCGACCATGAAATCGACATCGAACTGGAAGCCGCGTCGGAGTATTATCTGGACGAACATTTCAGTGCATTGATCAAGAGAAAAGAGATATTGACGTTCAACGGTAACTGTGTACTTTTCGAGATGTCCTATACGCGCGCTCCGAACAATTTATGGGATATCATTTTCGAACTGGAGACATCGGGGTATCGGCCCGTATTGGCCCATCCGGAAAGATATCTCTTTATGCATGACGATTTTGAAGAGTATGAAGCGCTCAAGGAGCACGGCGTTCTTTTCCAGCTCAACATCAACTCGTTGGCCGGCCAATATTCGAAAAATGTTCAAAAGGTGGCCCACAAACTGGCCGATGAAGGAATGGTCGATTTTCTGGGAAGCGATGTGCATAAACTGAGCCAGACCGAAACACTGGCGAAGATGCTTCACTCCGACAGGCTCCAGAGAGTTTTTGAAAAAAACAATATTTTGAACAATACCCTGCTATAGGAACCGATAAAGTTCCTATAGTATTTTATGAGTAGTAATTGTTACTGTATCCGTAGTTGTATCCGTAACCGAATCCATAGGCGCCGGATCTCGCCTCCGTTTTGACACCGTTGAGAACGATGCCCGCTTTCAGTTCATGCTCTTCGACGAAACGGTTGATGTTCTTGAGGAAATCTTTTTTGGAGTAGTTCGCCCTCAGCACGATCAGATTGATATCGGACATTCGCATGACGATCATGGCGTCGGCGACCAGGCCGATCGGCGGCGAATCGAGCATGACGTAGTCGTATTCGTTCCTGAGGGTCGCGATGACCCGTTTGAACGCATCGGACATCAGCAGCTCCGAAGGGTTCGGCGGCATGGGGCCGCTCGTGATGACGTCCAGATTCTCCTCCCTCGAATGCTGTATCGCCTCTTTCAGCCCAACTTTGCCGGCGAGGAGAGTACTCATCCCCTCTTTGTTCGGCATTTTGAGAAGTTCGTGCAGCTTGGATCGCCGCATATCGAGATCGAGAACGATCACTCTCTTTCCGCTTTTTGCGATGATCTTCGAAAGCTCCACGGTGGTCGTCGTCTTTCCCTCCTGTGGAATGGAAGAGGTGACCGTCACCACTTTGGACTTGTTCCCGATGCCCAAAAACTCCAGGTTTGTCCGAATGACGCGTAACGATTCGAGGTAAGCGGACTTCATCTTCTTCGACTTGATATCCGGCACGACACCGTAAACCGGCAAGGATGTGAGCTTTTCGATATCCTCCACAGATTTGATCGAATTGTCGAGAAGTTTGCGCACAAAGGCTTGAAGCAGCCCCAGAACCAATCCGATCAACAGGCCGATCAATACGATCTGGCTTCTTTTCGGTTTGATTGGGCTGCCAGGGACGAGCGCGGGATCGAGTATCTGGATCTCCGAAACTTTGGATGCTTCCACGATGGCCGTTTCGGCCCTTTTTTGAAGCAGGAACGAATAGATCTTTTCGTTGACCATGAAATCACGCGTCAGCTGCGCGAGCTGCTGCTCCTCTTTCGGAAGGGCCCTCAACGCCGCTTTGCTCTCGTTGATCAGCTTTATCAACGAAGACTTTCTGATCTTCAGGCCGTTCAACGTACTCTTGATCGATTCGATCAGCATCGACTTCAGGCGGTTGATCTGTTCGGTCACCTTGATGACATCCGGATGAAGCTCCGTAAAATCGACCAGAAGCGTCGAGCGAAGGGAGGCCGCCTCCTGAAGTTTCACGATAAGGTTGCTGATAACGGGGCCGACCAGCTGGGCGGAACTGACGTCGAGCCCTTTGATATCCTTGTTGGACTTGATGTAGTTCAGAAGGTTGTCCAATATATTGATCTGTGTATTGATCTCGTACACTTTCGCTTCAAGTTCGCTCAGTTTCGCCGTCGTCGTCCCCGCCTTCGCTCCGATATCCATGACGACATGCGTCGCCTTGAAACTCTGAAGTTTGCTCGCGGACTTCTTCAACGTCTGGTGGATCGCTTTGAGCTGGCTGTCGATGAAGTTGAGCGTCCGGTTGGCGCTCTCTGTTTTGAGCCGGATCTTCTCTTCATTGTAGGCGTTGACGATCGCTTCGACGATATCTTTAGCACGCATGGGCACCGTATCCTGGAAAGAGACCTCCACGATGCTGCCGAAGTTCGATATCGGCGCCGCGTCGATTCCGCCCTGGATGAATCCGTACATGTTCTTGTTGGGAACGATACTGAAGGAGTAGACCTGGTCTTTGAGGTCGTACACTTTCTGGATATTGATGACGAACCACGGTGTGCTTATTTTTTTTCCATACTCATGAATCTGATCATAGTCGATAAGCGGTTGGACAGGCAGATTGAAATATTTGTAAATCTTATAATAAATCTTCTCTTTCAATGTCGGTTTCGTATAGAGGCGAAAATGGCTTTGATCGACCGGTAGCAACTGGATCTCATGTCCATAGAAAACAGGATCGATGAACTCCGCCGAAATGACGAAAGGAGAGTCCTTGTAGAGCTCTTTCTTCTTGTAATGTTCGATCGTGAAGTAGCGTGTTCCGATATCCAGGTCATCCAACGCCTTTTGTGCCAGAAAACGCGACTTCATCAGGGCGAATTCGTCGTCGAGGTTGACGTTTCCTCCACCGAGAGCGGCACTCATGAAATCTCCGCCGGCATTTTTCGCCATCTCGGTGGAGATCTTCATCGTCGTGGTGGCTTTGTAGACGTTGGGGGCGAAATAGGCGTAGACGCTCGCCCCGACCAAAAAGATCAGGGTAATGAAGAGTATCGACCACTTGTAGCGCCCGACTGTCCTGAACAACTCTTTTATATCGATCTCTTCCGGTTCGACCGGTGCCACACTCGATTTTTTCGCTATTTCCATATCAGTTCCCACTGTTACCCGGCACGATGCCGATATTGTATCCCTGATCGATCGCCTGATAGGTCAGGAACGGCGACATGATCGTATTGAGGAAGTTGAAGTACGATCCCATTTCGACCATCTCCTTCATAATCGCCTTCATGTTGCGAGGCTGAACATAGACGATGTCGTTCGGACGCAGAATGAGACTCGCGACGCGCAGTTTGCGCATATCGGTCAGGTCCACTTTTCTGACCTGAGGATGACGCAGGTCTCCGCGAATGATCAGAATATTGGTACGCATCGCATCGTCTGTGAGGTCTCCGGTCATCGCGAGCGCTTCGAAAAGGGTCATCGTTCCGCTGTTGACAGGAACGACACCCGGAGAACCGACTTCGCCAAGCACCAGCAGACGCTGATTGAGAATTTTCACGGAGACGAAAGGATTTCTAAGATACTTCTTGTACTCCTGCGTCAGCCGCTGCGCCGCTTTCGTCTCGGTCAGGCCTTCGACCGCTACCGTTCCGATCAGAGGGATATGGATCTTGCCGTCCGGCGGAACGAGCATCCCGTCGACACCGCTTCGGTTCATGTAGGTAAGACTCTGGTCGAGAATGGAAGTCATCTGCCCTCCGACGGAGGAAGCACTCTGGTTGAAGACTCTGATCTCCAGCCGGTCACCCGGCTGAATCTTCCATTCGTACCGTTTTTCCGCTTCATACTCTTCGTCCGACACTTCCGTCACGACTTTCTCTTCATCGAGGTTCTGATTGAAATACTTGTACTCTTTGTTGGCCGAACACCCGCCAAAAAGAAGCATCATCACAGGTATCATGACAATCCATAAACTTCTCATATCCACTCCTGTTTTTTATTATGCGTGCATTGATGCGTTTATTTTACAACGATTTGGATTAAAACTATATGATGGGCGGTTTATCCGGTAGGAATGTGAAGAAGGATGGATCGAAAAATGATTTTTGTAGAGTGTTGTTGAAAACGTGGTGCGCAGAGCGAGACTTGAACTCGCACGGGCAAAGCCCACTGCCCCCTCAAGACAGCGTGTCTACCGATTCCACCACCTGCGCATCTGTTAGGTAGTTGTTGTTAAGAGGCCGAAATTTTATCAAAAAAAAAGGCCCGAGTCAAGAGGCCCGGGCCTTTTTTCAAAAAATATGCAAATTATCCGAGGAACGGGTTTGCGTAAAGAGCGATAAGTGCGATAACCAGGGTATAGATAACCTGTGCTTCGATCATCGCGAGCGCGATGAACATGGTTGTCATCAGTTTACCGCCAAGGCCCGGGTTACGAGCTGTACCTGCGATCGTCGCAGCTGCCGTGTTACCCATACCGATCGCACCACCGAGTGCTGCGAGACCGAGGCCGACGCCCGCTGCGACGACACTGTACGCCTGGATCATAGACTCACCTTCACCTGCAAATGCAAACCCTGCAAATGCTACCATCAAAAGAAAAAACTTTTTCATGAAAAGCTCCTGTAAAATATTTTTTCCGGAGATGACGCTCCGGCTGCGCTGCAAAGTCCGTTCGGCTTGCGTATCCCTACTTATCACTTTGCAGGCGAATTATATCTTTACTTTCGTAAAACGATGTTTAATCGATCGGTTTCGACAGTGCCAGTTCGATTTTATGGCCTTTTTGAGACTTGACGACCACTTCGATCTCCTGCCCTTCATGCAGCAGATCGCTTGGATGGCCGATGCGTCCGCGTGAAATTTTGGAGATGTGAAGAAGGCCGTCCACGCCGCCAGGCAGTTCGACGAAAGCACCGAAGTCGACGATTTTTTTCACTTTCCCTTTGATCGGCTTATCGATCTCGAACTGCGGAAGCTCTTTTTTCGCCGAGCCCTCGGCAATGGAACGTATATGGTCGCACGCGGCCTTCACTTTCGCCTTGCTCGGCCCCGTCACCTTCACTTCGCCCTGTTTTTTGTCGAGGTCGATGTTGACTTCGAACTTTTCGATTATTTCACGAATCGTCTTGCCCGCCTGACCGATGATGTCGACGATTTTGTGTGGCTCGATATGGAAAATCTCGGTACTCGGAAGCACCTCTTCATTGACTTCTATCTTTTTGGCCGCCTCTTCCATGATGCCGAGGATATGCAGACGTGCCTCTTTCGCCTGGTCGAGCGCCTCTTTCAGAAGATCGAGGCTGACACCGCCGAGCTTGATATCCATCTGCAGGGCTGTGATGCCATCTTCGCTTCCCGCCACTTTGAAATCCATATCGCCGTCATGGTCTTCAAGCCCCATGATATCGGTGAGAATGGCGTATTTGTCGTTTTCGGTCACCAAACCCATCGCAACACCGGCAATCAGTTTCAGCACCGGAACGTCAGCGGCTTTGAGCGCGAGCGAACCGCCGCAGACCGTCGCCATCGAAGACGATCCGTTCGATTCGAGAATCTCCGATACCAGACGAATGATCATATCGAGCTGCGTCTTGTCGAGCGCCGGCTCGAGTGCGCGTTTGGCCAGGTTGCCGTGGCCGAGCTCGCGTCGGCCCGGAGGTCCGATACGGGAGGCTTCGCCTACACTGAAACCGGGAAAATTGTAGTGAACCATGAACTCTTCGTAACTGGCACTTTTGCCCGTAATGCGCTCGAACATCTGCGCATCCTGACGGTTTCCGAGGGTACAGGTGACGAGGGCCTGTGTTTCGCCTCGTGTAAAGAGGCATGAGCCGTGAACGCTCGGAAGCAGGTTGGTCTCGATGGATATCGGACGCACATCCCGCAGGCCGCGGCCGTCGGCACGTTTTCCCTCCTCCAGGATCATCGCCCGAACACGCTCGCGTTTGACTTCACCCACTGCGGCTTTGATTTGATCTTCGCTCCACCCTTCGGCCTGGGCCGTCTCGTCTTCCAAAACTTTTGCGACCAGTGCCTTGATCTCACCGCCGCGTTCGCTTTTGGCCATACCGTCGAGTGCACGGTTGATCTCTTCCATATAGAACTCTTTGATATAGGTTACAATGGAAGGATCGGCTCTCTCTTCGAAGAGTTCGACCGCTTTTTTCGGTTTGGCCGCTTCGGCGAAGACTCGCTCGTACTCGCCCGCCGCTAGCGTAATCGCTTGTTTGGCCAGTGCGATCGCTTCGACCAGCTCCTCCTCTTTGAGCTCGTTGACATGAGGAATCTGGACAATCTCGTCCGCCAGCATCGGGTCCATCATCGGATCGATGGCGACGGTCGGTTCGATTTCGACGTCGACGGTCCCGATGGCCCGCATCTCGATCATCAGAAGATCCTCTTTCGTTCCGGAAACAAAGAGGTCCAGCGTCCCCTCTTCCAGCTCCTCCAATGAAGGGTTCAGAACGAACTCCCCCTCTTTACGCCCGATACGCACACCGGAGACACACCGCTCCACAGGGATATCCGACATGAACAGGGCCGCCGATGCCGCATCGAGTGCAAGCGACTGCAGATCGGCATTTTCATCGACACTGAGCAACATGACCGTGATCTGTACCGGATTGTAGAACCCTTTGGGGAAAAGCGGCCTGAGAGAACGGTCGATCAGACGCGACGTCAGCGTCTCGAAGTCTCCGGGTTTCGTTTCTCGCTTGACGAATCCACCCGGAATCTTCCCGGCTGCGTAACTCTTCTCGATGTACTGCACCGTCAGAGGCAGAAAGTGCTCCTCTACCGGCTTGTCGTCCATCACGGCGGTCGCGAGCAAAACGGTCTTTCCGCTGCGCAGCACAACCGAACCATTCGCCTGACGCGCTATTTTTCCCGTCTCGTATACCGTTTGACGGTTGTTCATTTCAAATTCGAATCTGCATGCCATTTTTCATTATCCTTTTATCTGTCATCGCCCTATTTTACACTCTAAAGGTTTAAAACCTAAACCTTTTCGCATGGGCATCCTGTGGAAACTGTTTGAGAATCTCCTCTTCGCTGAACGAAAATCTGTAATTCTCGATATAACTTTTCAGCAATCGGTACGCCTCGTTGATGCGGGCCATCTCCTCGCCTTCTCCTCCCACATCGGGATGTTTCCCCGATGCAAGATAACGGTAACGCGCCGTAATATCTTTGAGGCTCACATGCGAAGGAAGCCCCAATGTTTCGAGCGCATCGTGAATCTTCTCATACGCCGAACTCATTGGGCGGCACTGGCTCCGGCACTCGCACCTGCACCGAGAAGGTACTTGATGCGGTCGTCCTCAAACGATACACCCATTCCGAAAAAGAGGTTGCGTGCATCGGTATTGAGGAAGTTGTCTGCGCCGAGGTAGGCGTCGATGTGCTTGTAGAAACGGTATCGCATCGTCGCTCTCAAGTGGGCTTTCTCTCCACGAATATCGTTGACGGCACTGAAGTCGTAGGCATCCAGCGAAAGTTTCAGTTTGTCGTAATAGGCGAAATAGTCGATACCCGCACCGGCCGTGCTCTCGATAAGCCCGCCCCGTACCAGAAAATCTTCGAACCGTTTTCCGATCTGGGCGGAGACGAAGAACTTTCCCTTCTGATGGTCCATCTCCGCCGGATACTCACCATTGACAAGCTCCGTATAGTCGGGCCCGGAAACGATATCCAGCATATAGTGGCGCGTATAGGTCGGCATATAGTCGATATGCATACCGCCTTTAAGCTTTCCGTCGTTGGCCAGGTAGTAGGAGTCGAGCCCGAGATCGAGCCGGCTCTGGGTGACCGAATTGAGATAGTCGTCGAGCTTGTCGATTGTCCCCTGCCCTTTTTTGAAGAAGCCATCGACCGACGTGAGTGCGCTCTTGAGCGGTTTTCGATTCTCTTTGATCACGATATCGAGCTGATCTTCGAGTGACTCGAACTTGTCGGCGAGGCGCGGAAGTTTCGTATTGAGCGTCTCTCCAACCCCCTGAAACGAATCGAGCGTCTTTTCTAGCTTTGCCATGATATCGGGCAGATCGCCGTTGATTGTATCGGCACTCTCCGAAAATTTCGCCGACATACGCCCGAACTTTTCCGCCGCTTCGTTGATGTTCTTTACGAGATCGTCGATTCCCTTCTTGTTGCCCGAAACGACCTCTTTGAGGTCTTGTGTCAGCGTATCGAGATTGCTGAACGTATTTTTCAGATGCTCCCTGCTTCCGGGATCGAGCGTTTTTCGAAGTTCGTGGATGAACCCTCTGAGCTCCTCGGCCGCCTCTGCGACACGCGTCCCCATCTCGTCGAGCGTCGCCATCGGCTTCTCGCGGGTCAGCTTCCCGTCTTCAGCCAAATAGACGTGTGCCGATCCGGGAATGATATTGATATATTTTCCGCCGAGCAGCGACTCTTGCGTCAAAAGAACCTGCGAATCACTCGGTATTTTCGCATTTTTATAGACAAAGAGGGTCAAAACGACTTTGGTGCCGGAGAGGGAGATCTCTTTGACGTAGCCGATCTCCACACCCTTCATCTTTACCTTGGCATGCCTCTCCAGGCCGCTCGCATCGCTGACGATCGCTTCGACATCGTAACCTTTTTTTCCAAACCCCTGGAATTTGTTGACCTGGGTACTGAGTAAAAAGAGCAAAACAAGTCCGATCGTGACAAAAAGACCGACTTTTGCTTCCGTTTTCACCTGTAAATCTCCTTTTTTCTAAAGCGAAGCTTCAACAATGATGAGACTGTCGAAACTTCGCCTTGCGGCAGAAACGTTTCATCAAAACTCCTGCTCGTACTTTTGTTCAAATCCACCAAGCGGCACCAGATTGATCTGAAAATAGAATACCAGATTGTCGACCGACTCGGCCCCAGCAGAGGTCAGGATGGGCTTTCGCTCATCCTTGACTCCGAGGTTAAGATCCCAGCAGTGCCTGAAAAGGTGGACACCGAGACCCCAGCGGCTGATCCTTTCATCGAGATTGTCGAAAGCGACCTCTCCATACCAGTCATTGCCCGATTCGCTTTTGTAGGTGCCGTTTATACTGTAAAAATCGGATGTTCTCTCTTCTTGTAATACTTTATAGAAATGGGTCAACATTATATCATAGACGCTGTCTTCGTACTTGACATGCGACGTGGCGGAGGAGACTGCACCGAGATAGTAGGAGAAGAAAAGGTCGGTATAAAGCTCGTAATGTTCCCAAAATCTGTATCGAAGCTCCTGTTCGATATCACCGTATCGATGCTCGCTTTTTTCATAGAGCACCGGCTGGGATATCCGGTAATAGACGAAATCGTTCCCCTTGGCATCGTAAAAATAGTTGATGACACTGAGTGTCATGTTTTCACTGGGCGACCTGAGGACCGAGACATCCGGATCGATATAGCCGCTTTCGTTGCTGAAACTCGGCTTGTTGTAGGTCGCGCGCATCTGCATGGTGTGAAACACATCACCGAAACTCCTGGCCAGATCGCTGTAGAGATCGATTTTGTGATAGTTCCGAAACATCGAATAGTAGTTGCTCGGCGTTGAAACACCGAGATTTTGGTATCCGATATAGGAGTAGTAGAGATTTTCGGAAATCGAAAGGTTCAGATAGTCGTCGAAAAAACTGGTATAGAAGATGATGGGGGCGTTGAGCTCCTGCATCTGAATACTTTTGCCCGCACCCGTAAAGAGGTTGCTGATACGGTAGTCTGCGGAATAGTGCAGTGCATTCCATCCCAAAAGTGTGTTCTGGTAGTGGTGGAGCTGAACGATCGGGATGCTTTGAATCGTATCTTTGTTCGACGGGAGCGAAGTGTCGATGAAGTATTTGCCATAGACGCCCACATAGTTTTCGGGGGTGTTGAAATAGTAGTTGACTCGCGACTGTACCTGGGAACTGTTGAGAAGTTCCGCCGTCGACCGCGCCTGCAGGTTGAGATAGTCCGGATCGTTGAGATAGGTGATATCGAGATAGATCCCGTCGTGGTTGTTCCCTTTCCCATCGGTAAACAGTTGGGGGGATTCGTAGTCCACCTGCGCTCCGTAATGGGAACTGTTCTTCAGATTGTATTCGTCGACGAAACTCTCTCTGCTATGAAAATATCCGGTCGTGATTTTTCCGCGGGAGTGGGGCGTGTCGACGAAACGGAAGGTCGCGAATACCCCTTCCCCCCTGCTGAAACGGACCTGCGGCATGATTTCGAGATCCCACTGCGGATCGGGGGCGATGAAAATCGGCTGGTTGTAGAAGAAACCGTCGCGGGACGAGATGCCGACATCCGGGCGAAGAAGACCCGTCCGCCTCTCCTGGTTCGTCGAAAAACCGAGATAGGGAAAATAGAGTATCGGCCTATCTTTCATGTAGAGGACGGGGTTCCATAGGTCCATCCATTCGCTCGTACTGTTGTACTCCAGGGAAGTGAAGCCTATATGCCAGTCGGGGCAAGCCACATCGCAGCTCGAGACGAGCGCATCTTCCAGCTGCAGTATCTCCTCTTCTCTTTCGGCCTGTTTTCCACGAAGCCAGAGTTCGGAAGCGAAATCGACGAGAAAAATCTTTTCGAAAAGGTCACGCTCTTGCTTCAGATCGATCCTGATGTAGTCGCTCAGTGCCCCATGTTTCATATCTTTGATCATCTCGACATTTCCGAAAAGTTCGAGAATCGAGCGGTTCGTATCGTACACGGCACGGTCCGCCATCAAAATGGTATCGCCGTAATAGACGACGACGTCACCGGAAGCTTCCACTACCGAAGCGTTGCGTTCCACCGTTGCCGCCATCAACTCAACACGCTTCTGCTCCAATGTCTGAGCATGAAGCGATAGGCATGCCAACAGAAACACGAAGAAGCATCTATAACCTATTTCAAAGATCCATCTCCGTTGCCGCGCACAGGGATTTTCGAAATGGGTTCTAAGCATCGACAACCAGAGTGGAAGCGGTTTTGTCATGCCATGTCTGCCGATAGGGGTCGAAAAAAGCCCACACGAAGCCTAGGTAGAAGATCATCCCACTGACGATTCTGAAAACCGCCCGGTTGAATGCTACGGCGAGACGGGGCTTCGTCATCGTTTCGATCTCTACGACCTGCATTTTCATCGCCATCTTGCCCAACGATGCGCCATACTGCCAGACGAACCATGTATGGTAAAGGATCTGCGTCATCACCATATAGAGCCAGACGCTGTTGACGATCGCAGCGACCTCTTCGACACTCTGGGCCTGCTCTATCGGTGTCCAGAGCATAATGACGAAAAGCATGCTGATCAGCATATCGTCGATCATATAGGCAAGGGCGCGCTTTCCGAGCGGCGCGAGCTCCATACCCGAGCTATACAGCCGCTCTTCGATCACTTCGTTCATCGCCAGAACATCATCCGTCCGCGTCGCGCAAAGCCTGGTAGGCGATGTCGCTGCGGCACTGTTTTCCTGCGAAATGGACCTGGCCGCAGAGCATGTAGGCATAGTCTCTTGCCTCTTTGATCGTCTCTCCCAGGCCTACGCAGACCAGCACACGTCCGCCAGTCGCCATCAGTTTGCCGTCGATGAGGCTGACACCGGCGAAATCGATATGCGCTTTGTCGACAAGCTCGGTATGGACGATTTTATCCACGATGATCTCGGCGGGTTCGCTACTTTTGTAGGGATAGTTTCTGCTCGCCATCACGACACCGACGGCATACTTGTCGATGAACTCGACATTCAGTTCATCGAGCCTTCCAGAAGCCGCTTTGTCGAAGAGTTCACCGGCCGGTGTCTTGAGCAGCGGCATCAAAACCTCGCATTCGGGGTCGCCGAAACGCACATTGAACTCCAGGGTATAGGGCTCTCCGTTCACGATCATCAATCCCGCGAAAAGCACGCCCTCGAAAGGCATGCCCTCTTCGGCCATCCCGTCGACTGTCGGACGGATGATGCGTGTTTCGATCTTTCTGTAAAGTTCGTCATCGATCAGTGGCGTCGGAGCATAGGCACCCATCCCCCCTGTATTCGGCCCTTCGTCGTTGTCCAGCAGACGTTTGTGGTCCTGTGCCGCCGGAAGCATGACGAAATCCTTGCCGTCGCAAATCGCGAAGAGTGAGAGTTCGTACCCGTCGAGAAACTCTTCCACGACGATCTTCGTTCCCGCTTCGCCGAAGGCTTTGCCGCTCAACATTTCGGAGGCCGCTTTCTTGGCATCGTCGTGTGTCGGAGCGATAATGACCCCTTTGCCGGCGCAGAGACCGTCGGCTTTGACGACGATCGGTGTCGGAAGCGAATCGATAAACTTGAAAGCCGCTTCGATACTGTCGGTTTCGATATACCTTGCCGTCGGAATATTATGGCGCGCCAGGAAGTTTTTCATGAAAATTTTGCTCCCCTCGAGCTGTGCCGCCTTTTTGCTCGGGCCGAATATTTTCAGGCCGCGTGCCTTGAAGATGTCGACGATACCTCCCACCAGAGGCGCTTCGGGCCCGACGATCGTCAGGTCGATCCCCTCCTGTTCGACATAGTCGGCCAGCTCGCTGTAGTCGCTGATGTCGACATTCTCGCCCATCTGCGGCGTCGCCCCGTTGCCCGGTGCGAAATAGATCTTTTCGACCGCACTGTCCTTGTGCAAAGCACGCCCAATCGCATATTCGCGTCCACCGCTTCCAACGACCATCACTCTCATAACAAAGCTACCTTTTCCGGGAATTTAAAAATATAGAATCATACATGTTTCGTTTTCATCGTCATCGCTGTTGTATGTTCAGCTGCCATATATGCGAAATCAGCGGTGTGCGGATGCAAGGCGTGGTGACGAGGCGTAGCCAAAGCTACGTCGATGGAGCCACAACGCAGCAGACGTGCGCCGATGATGCAGCAGATGCGGTAGAAGAACATACAACATCGATGACATAAATGTGACCGAGCGGGCGTTCACGCTTGAGTGTGGTCCATCATAGACCAACGGTGCAGGAGGGAGGCGCGCTTTAGGCGGCAACTTCTCGCCGGGAGCACCGGCTCGGACGAAGTCACCGACACACGGCGCACCTACACAATCCCGCCATATCAAAGTGTTGGACCCCCGATATGCGGGTAGCGCACCGCTCAGTCAATTAAATTATACTCTATTGTTACTTAATGCACAACTGAATTCGATGGCGGAATCGATAGAAGTTGAAGGAGCGATTTCAGCCACGACACAGGCGGGAAACGCCTGCGCCGTTTTATTTCCGATCGCGACGGCACGCCAGCTTTCATCCCACTCGAAATTCTCGAAGAAACAGCGGACGATCGAAGGAGATGTGAAGATGAGCACGGCATCTTTCTCCGGCCTTCGCGGCCGATCGTACGCCATGCATCTCGTCTCGTAGATCACCTTTTCATCGACTTCGATACCTGCATGGCGAAGGTCGGCGGCTATTTTGGAAACGACCACTTTCGGACGGGGATAGAGCCATCTGAACCCCTCGAACCATTCCGAAAGCTCTTTTGCCAAAACATCCCCGTAGGCTTTGGAAGCGATGTAAATCACCTTCCCGCCCCGCGCTTCGATCTCTTTCGCCGTCATCTCGCCGATGGCCGCCGCAGGCGTCGAACGCCATCTGCCTCCACTCACCTCGTCGAGTGCTACGACACCCTGCTTGGAGGTGAGAATCAGGCCGTCGAATCCCGAAAAATCGAGTGGCTGTGGAATGGTTTCAAACTGGATCATAGGTAGATGCCGAACCCCGGGTTTCGGGGTCGGGGAAAGCAGATAAACAGAGTTGAGTGTTGAGTGTTGAGTGTTGAGTGTTGAAGTGTTACACGCTTTCTCGAATGGTCGGTCGCTCTGCGGCCTTTCCTCATTCTCCATTCTTAATTCTCCATTCTCCATTCGCGCACCGCGCGTTACTCCCACTCGATCGTCGCGGGCGGTTTCGAACTGATGTCGTAGACGACACGGTTGATACCGTCGACTTCGTTGATGATGCGGCGGCTGATGCGCTCGAGGAGGTCGTGCGGCAGATGGGCGAATGTCGCCGTCATTCCGTCGACCGATTCGACGACACGGACGCAGACGGTGTTGTCGTAGGTTCGGTTGTCACCCATGACGCCGACGCTCTTGACATTGAGAAGCACGGCGAACGCCTGCCACGTCTTCGTGTAGTAGCCGCTCGCTTTGAGCTCCTCGAGCAAAATGGCGTCAGCCTCCCGCAGCATGTCGAGATCGTAGATGTTCACCTCCCCCATGATGCGGATCGCGAGGCCGGGCCCCGGGAACGGATGGCGGTAGACAAGCGATTCGGGAAGTCCAAGTTCCAACCCCAGCTTGCGCACTTCGTCTTTGAAGAGTTCGCGCAGCGGTTCGATCAACTCGAAATCCATCCACTCCGGCAGGCCGCCGACGTTGTGATGCGATTTGATCGTCTCGCTCGGCCCCTTAACCGAAACCGATTCGATGACATCCGGGTAGAGGGTCCCCTGTGCCAGGAACTTGATGCCCTCATGTCTCTTCGCCTCCTGCTCGAACACCTCGATGAAAGTGTGGCCGATGATCTTCCGTTTTTTCTCCGGGTCTGTCACACCGGCGAGTTTGACCAGAAAGTGCTCGCTCGCATCGACGGTGATGAGCGGTACTTTGAGGTGGACCTTGAAGACACTCTCGACCTGCTCCCGCTCGCCTTTACGAAGCAGTCCGTTGTCGACGAAGACAGGAATGAGCTGATCGCCGATCGCTTCGTACAGAAGCGCCGCGACAACCGAAGAGTCGACACCGCCGCTGAGAGCGCAGAGCACTTTTCCCTCACCCACCCGCTCGCGGATCTTTTTGATCTGCTCTTTGAGGAAATGGCCCATATCCCACTTTTCGGTCACGCCGCAAATATTGCGCGCAAAGTTGCGAAGCATGATATGCCCCTCTTCAGAGTGGTGGACTTCCGGATGGAATTGCAATGCATACACTTTTCGCTCTTCATCGGCGATTGCCGCATAGGGAGAGTTGTCGCTGTAAGCGATCGGTTTGAAACCCGCGGGCAGCTCTTCGACACGGTCGGAGTGGCTCATCCAGACAACCGTACCGTCGTGACACCCTTCGAAAAGCGAAGAACGGTAACCACCCTCTTCATAGAAATGGAGTTCCGCTTTCCCATACTCGTGATGATTGGAGCGGACCACCTTGCCACCGAAATCGACGGCGATACGCTGCATACCGTAGCAGATACCGAGGATCGGAAGCCCCAGTTCATAGATGCCTTTTTCGACCGCGTAAGCCTCCTTGTCGTAGACCGACGCCGGCCCGCCGCTGAAAATGATACCTTTGGGGTTTTTCGCCTTGATCTCTTCGACTTTCGTGAAATAGGGAACGATTTCACAATAGATCTTCTCTTCACGGAGCCTTCGTGCAATCAACTGCGTGTACTGCGATCCGAAATCGAGTACGATGATACTTACATCTTTCAAATTCTGTTCCTTGGAGTGATGGTTTTGGATATTTTAGCGAAAGATAGTTGAAGAGTCGTTGGGATGGATAGAAAATCCGGGACACCCTCTTCGAAAAATCTCGAGGGTGCCGGGAGAGCGTGTTGTAGAGTGTTATTTCAATACAAGCCCATCATCTCGAACTGGATGTACCACAGGACCATCGCCAGGATATACCCTGCCAGTACCGTCCACGCCAGTTTGATATGGGAACCGAACGTATAGATACCGCGAAGACGTCCCATCACGCCGACACCCGCTGCGGAGCCGAAACTGATGAGGCTCCCGCCGATACCCGCGGTCAGCGTGACGAGAAGCCACTGGTCGATCCCCATCTCCGGGCTCGCCTTCAAAATCGCACTCATGACAGGCACGTTGTCGACGATGGCGGAGATGAATCCGACACCGATGTTCGCAGCCGTCGCGCCGACGATACTGTAGAGATCGTGGACATAATCGAGATAGCCAAGAAAGTGCAGCGCACCGACGGCGGAGAGAATACCGAAGAAGAAGAGAAGCGTATCGTTCTCGATCTTTTTCATATTGACATAGATATCATACCCGTCATGCCCCCCTTTCGAAAGCCTGAAAGAGTGGAGTTTCAGCAACGAAAGCCCGAACATCATGCCCCACATCGCGGGAAAATGGAAAAACTGGTGTCCGAGTACCGCGATGGCGATCGTCGAAGCGCCGAGCCAGATGACGGTACTCCCGCCCTCTTTCATCTGAGGAATCTCTTCGGTTTCGACATTGAAATGCGGCTCGCCCTTTGGGACGTAGAGTGAAAGAAGCCAGCCTGTCAGAGCCCAGCTTGAGACGGAAGGAACGAAAAGATAGAGAAAGTCGACGAACTCCCCTTTGCCCGCTGTCCATGCCATCAGCGTCGTAATATCGCCGAACGGGCTCCAGGCACCGCCGGCATTGGCCGCCACGACGATGTTGATGGCGCCCGGCACCAGAAAATCTTTGTTGCTCTTGTCGATCGTAAAGAGAACCGTCGAGAGAATCAATGCCGTCGTCAGGTTGTCGGCGACCGGCGAGATGAAAAAAGCCAGCAGGCCGGTAAGCCAGAAAAGCTTCTTGTAGCTGTACCCTTTCGAAACCAGCTTGTACTTCAGAACATCGAAGACCCGCCGTTCGATCAGTGTTTCGATAAAAGTCATCGCGACGAAGAGGAAGAAGAAAATCTCCGCAATCTCCAGAATCAGTTTCTGCATCTCTTCATGGAGCGGTTCCGGATCCATTCCATTGGTTGCAAAATAGACACCGACGAGCATGAACATGAAAGTTCCCGCAAACAGTGCGGGCTTCGCCTTGTTGATTTCATACTTCTCTTCGGTTGCGATGAAGTAGTAGGCGATGACGAAAATCGCCAGATCGATAATGCCGACCCATGTGGTCGTCAGATGAAACGTCGCTTCGTGCATTGTTTTCCTTTGTGATTAGATCGTTGTTTGAATATCGACACAATTTTGTTTTTCGTTACATTTTGGTATTCGGGATTTTCAACATGCCCTTCGTTATTCGTTGATGATGTAGTGGGCACCGACAGACTCTCTCCGGGCAAGTGCCGATTCGATGATTTTTCGTGCCGTCTTGAGACGCAGAGCGAGCAGCCGGCCGATCGTCAGATGCTGAACGTCGTCGACGAAATCGAGTGCACGCTCGAGCCCCGAACGCGTCCTGACGATCCCCACTTCCTGCCACATCGTACGGCGCAGGCGCTGTTTTAAAATTGTATCATCTTTTTCGACCAGGTTCCCCTTAAATTCGGCAAAGGGCGGTTTGTGGCTCCAGACGAACCCCTTTTCGTTCAGATGACGCGCGGCGCGACGGCCAAAGACAAGCCCTTCGAGCAAAGAGTTGCTTGCGAGCCGGTTGGCCCCGTGCACACCCGTGCAGGCCGCTTCACCGATGACATAGAGGTTTTCGAGCCCTGGCACGACGCCGTTGAGATCGCAGACGATTCCGCCGATGGCATAATGAAACGCCGGTGAAATGGGTACGAGATCTTTGGGAAGGTCGAAACCGACCGAGGCGAGCGCCTTTTTGATATTGGGGAAACGGTGGGCGAAAAACTCTTCGTCGAACATGTCCATCTTCAAGTAGACCTTCCCACCGTGACGCTTCTGATAGTCGAAAATGGCACGGCTGACGATATCGCGCGGAGCGAGTTCGCCCCTTTCGTCATAATCGAAAAGAAAGCGCCGTTCCTCTTCATCGACGATCTGTGCCCCTTCGCCCCGCAACGCTTCCGTCAGTAGCTGTTTTCTCGCCCACGGATTGTCGACATAGACAGTGGGGTGAAACTGCATCATCTCCATCATCTCCAGCCGGATGCCTCTTTCCAGGCAGATGCCATGCAGGTCGGAGCTGATCGTTCTGGAGTTGGTGTGGAAAGCGTAGAGGCTTCCGACACCACCGCTCGCGATGATGATGTTGTCGGCGTAGAGCTCTTTGATCTCCTCGTTGATGAGGGCTCTGAGCCCATAACAGGTGTCGCCCGAACGGAGCAGATCGAAAACCCTGACATTATAGACGAGCGGGTGGGGGTTCGCCTGCATCAGAAACTGGTGAAGATAACGGCCTGTCGCGTCGCCGCCAGCATGAAGAATGCGCGGTCTGCTGTGTGCGGCCTCTTTCGTGTAGAGCAGGTTCCCCGCTTCGTCTCTATCGAACTCGAATCCGCGCCGGATCAGGTCCGGTATCACTTCGAGACTCTCTTCGACCATCAGCTCGACCGCTTCCTCGTTGCAAAGTCCTGCCCCGGCATTCAGCGTATCCTCGATATGCGACGCCACATCCCCCTCGTCGACGGCAGCCGCCACGCCACCCTGGGCATAGAAGGTATTGCACTCCCAGGGAATGTCTTTGCAGAGAATGAGAACGTTCTTCTCTTTCGGTATATGGAGTGCGGCATAGAGGCCGGCGATCCCGGCACCAACGATGATGACGTCGTATTTGCTGTCGGTTTTCATTGTTGCGATCCCGTCTCACTTTCGGTGGGGTAGTAGGGAGGTTTTTTGTAACCGCATCCCCCCACACCCGCCAGAAGTGATGCTATAATTAAAATATGAAAAAAATTGACTCGGTGCTTACCCATTTCGTCTCTCAGCCTATCTATGCGAAACTGCAGCAGCAAACCTGTTTCCGCCTTCTCAAAAAAGCGCTTCCCGCCTCGCTGCAGCGCGGCATCCTCTTTATTTATGTCAAAAACCGGACACTCTTTTTTGCGGTAAAACATCCGGCCTTCAAAATGGAATTCGATTATAAGCTCTCTTTAATTAAGAACCTATTAAGCACCCTTCCGCCTCTGAAAGAGGCATGTAAAGCCCATGAAATCAAAGATGTCAAGGCATTCGTTTCGAAATTCGCTCCGGCTCCGAAGGCGCCCGGCTCCACCGAACCACGCTATACGGAGCGTGCTCACGGCACGTTCGAAGTGCACGCCGAAAGCGACGAGATCAAAGCCGCTTTCGAAGAGATCAAAGAGACCATCGAACAAAATCTTCACCCATGATCGAGAGCGTTAAAAACCTCCCCGACAAACCGGGGATCTACCAATATTTCGACAAAGACGGGAAGCTTCTTTATGTCGGAAAGGCCAAAAGCCTCAAAAAACGGGTCAAAAGCTATTTCCGTTTCACACCTACACTCGCCCCCGCCCCCACTCTCGGCCCCCGAATCTATCAGATGGTCGCACAGGCCGTCAGGATCGAAACGATCGTGACACCGAGCGAAAGCGATGCACTGCTGCTGGAAAACTCGCTGATCAAACAGCTCAAACCCAAATACAACATCCTTCTTCGCGACGACAAGACTTACCCCTACATCTACATCGACCTGAGCGAACCGTTCCCAAGGTTCGAACTGACGCGAAAAGTGGTCAAAGGGAAAAGAGTGAAATATTTCGGCCCTTTTCCTCACGGTGCGAGGGCGATTCTAGATTCGCTCTACGAGCTGGTGCCGCTGGTACAGAAAAAAGGGTGCCTCAAAGGGAAAAAGGCGTGTCTGTTCCACCAGATCGGACGCTGCATGGCTCCGTGCGAAGGGAAGATCGACGAAAAGGAGTATGCCGAACTCGTCGAAGAGGCTTTCAGCTATATCCATCACAAAAAACGCCTGCAGCGTGCACTCGAAAAGAGAATGCACTTCTACGCCGAATCGCTCCGATTCGAAGAGGCGGCACAGATCCGTGACCGCATCGAGGCGATCGGGAAAATCGAAGAGTTCTCGAGTGCCGATCTCGCCAGGCTCGAAGACCTCGATATCTTTGCCGCGGCGTTCGACGACGAGGGAGGTGTACTGGTACGCCTTTTCATGCGGGAAGGGAAAATCGTCGCCTCCAGCCACACCTATCTGCACCTGCACGACGAGACCGATCTGAGCGAAGTCTACCGCAGAAGTATCCTCGAGTTTTACGGCAGCGAAACGCCCTTTACGGCGACGGCTATCTTGACGGCACACCCCTTCGACGAGCAGGAGGAGCTCTCCGCACTGTTGAGCGAGCGCATCGGAAAACATATCGCCATCACGACACCGAAACGGGGTGACAAACGGCGGCTGACAGAGCTGGGAGTGCAGAATGCGAAGGAACTGCTCAGACAAAAAAGCCTTCGTCCCAAACCCGAACTTCCGGAGAAGATCCGCGATCTGCTCGGACTCCGGCAGGCACCGGAGCGCATCGAAATTTTCGACAACTCCCACCTTGCGGGCGAAGCGCCTGTGGGAGCGATGGTCGTCAGGGAAAAAGAGAAGTGGGACAAAAGCTCCTACCGCCACTACAATCTTACGGCAAGGGACGAGTACCACCAGATGGAGCAGATGCTCTCCCAGCGTATCGGTTCGTTCGAAAAATCCCCGCCTCCGGACCTGTGGGTCATCGACGGCGGCGAGACACTCCGGCAGCTTGCGCTGACGCTGCTGAAAAGAAAAGGGGTCGACCTGCCCGTCGTCGGGATCGCGAAAGAGAAAATCGATGCGAAGGCACACCGGGCGAAAGGGGCGGCGAAAGATATTCTCTACACCGATGAGGGGGAGATGCGGCTGATGCCGAGCGATGCACGTTTGCAGTGGTTTCAAAGGCTCAGAGACGAAGCGCATCGGTTCGCCATCGCTTTCCATAAAAAACAGCGCCTGAAAGAGGACAAAAAGATCTCTCTTCTCGAAGCCAAGGGGATCGGGCCCGCCAAAGTGAAACGGCTCATCGACTATTTCGGAACGTTCGACGCCATCAAAGAGGCCGACCTCGAAACACTGGGGAGAGTTCTAAACAAAAAAGATGCCCAGTCGATATATCTGTATCTTCATCCGCCATCCACAGACGAATAGGTCCTGTTTTTCGCGGCAAAAAGAAGCATACTCATGGCGCTTTATGCTATGATAATCCGAACAATATAGTTTTTATGGAGTTTCAATGCAACGGCCCACCCCCATCGACGAAGAGTACACGTTTGCCGACGGCGTCATCATCAGTGAAACCGATCTCAACGGCATCATCACCTATGCCAACCGGAAATTCATCGAAATATCGGGATACAGCAAAGAGGAGCTTATCGGAAAGCCGCACAGCATCATCCGCCATCCCGATATGCCAAAAGCGGCTTTTAAAGAGTTGTGGGATACCATTCAAGCCGACAAAGAGTGGCAGGGACTCGTTAAAAATCTTCGCAAAGACGGCCGATATTATTGGGTAGACACCTACATCAAACCGATTTTCAAAGAGGGTGTCAAAACAGGATACATCGCGGCTCGCCATCCTGCGAAACGGATGGATGTCCTCTCGATCATAAACACCTATGCCCGGATGCTTGAAGATGAGAAGTCGTAAAAAGGATAACCGTGTTAATCTACAGAAATGACGGAAAACTCTACTGTATATCGAAAAATGCCCTGAAACTCGCGGGATATCACGATATCTCGGAATTTTTGGCCGAACACGAAGATTATAGCGAACTCTTCGTAAAGCGTCCTGGATACATCTACAACTTCGAAAATTTTTCATGGATCAGTTTTCTTCGCAATGCCAACACGGAGCAGAAGAAGGTCCTCATCTCGACGAAAGACAAGGCGACATACGAATGTGACCTGGCCCTTGAAATTCTCTATCCGATCGAGTATGGCGAAGAGACGCCGGAGTTCTATTACCAAATAGAGTTCAAAAACCTCAAACTCTCCAACGGGACAGAATACCATGTGCCGATAGAGGAGAGTGCGTTCACTTCCATCGACATTCCTTCCGAACCTCTCGCTGCGGAGGCTCCCGAAATATCGACGACGGATGAAACGGCCGCGAAAGCCGCGGAAACATACGAAGCTCCGGCAGTGCGTTTCGAGGAGCCGGCCGCTTCGGCCAAGCACGAAGGGGAAACCCCCTCCGTCGATTTTTCGCTTTTCGAGGAGACACCGGAAACGGCCCCATCCGAAAAACCGGCGGACGCACCCCTCGAGCTGGTCGATTTTTCATTTGAAAGCGATCGTGTCGAAGCGATCGCTTCCGAAGAGGAAAACGTCGAACAGCCCGAAAATGCCGAAGCGCTTTTCGAATCCCCGGCAGCGGTGGAAGAGAGTGAAACCGGGATCGGCATGAAGCAGGAGAGCGGATCTTTCGCGGAAAAAGAGGCAACCTCCCCATTCGAACCCCTCGAAGTGCCGGAGATCGGCTTGAAAACGGAAGTTCCCGAGCCTGAAACCATGCCATCGGAGGAAAATAGAGAGAGTCCGACAGAGGCACCGGCGGCGAATCTCCAGCCAGAGACCGGAAAAATCGCCGCCACGCTCGGACTGCCCGAAACGATGGTCAAAGCCTTCGTGAAAGAGTTCATAGAGACCTACTATCACGATGCGCCGGAAGTCAAAGCCGCCATGGATGCCGGCCATATCCATCTCGTCAAAAAAGAGGCGATGAAGCTCAAAGGGATCGCTTCGAACCTGATGATGGACCCTTTGACGCAGACACTCGAAGAGATTCTTTCACTCGATGATGAAACGCAGATCCGCAAAGCGTGGCAAAACGTCGAGCGTTATATACAGGGGTTGAGCGGGCAGGGCATCCCGGAAACCGCTACCTCCGAAGAGCGGATGACGACGCCCGAAAAGAGTCCGGCCGAACATCTCCACCCCTCCTTCGAGGAACCGGCAAAACCCGAAACCACGCCATCCAAAAAGAGGCTCGAGCTCGAAGAGATCGACAGGGGCGAAACACTCCTTTTCGATCCCAACGAAGCGGCCGACGCGCTGGGGCTTCCGGAATCGCTCATCGTGGAATTCGTCAACGACTTCATCACCCAGGCACGCGAAGAGAAGGCCCATTTCATCGAAGCGTACGAAACGAACGATATCAAGACGATCAACGAAGTGGCACACAAGCTCAAAGGGGTCGCCGCGAACCTGAGAATCGAAGATATGCGTGAGCTTATGGAAAAAGTGCAGCATGCCCAATCGCTCGAAGAGGTCGAAGAGAGACTCGTCGCCTTTTACCGCAAACTCGCGGCACTGGAAAAAACAATGGCAAAGGAATACGCGTGAAAACACGACTGCTCTTTATACTGTTGCTGCTACCGGCTTTTGGATTCGCCAGCTACTTTTCCGACGGGATGCGCGCCTATAAATCGGGAAACTACAAAGTGGCCAAAGAGCTGTTCGAAATGGCGATAGAGGAAGATGGAGCCGAGCAGGCACAGTTTCTGCTGGGCCTTCTCTATCTCAAAGGCCTCGGCGTCGACCGCAATCTGCCAAAAGCGAAACAGCTGCTGGGCAAAGCCGCCGAGCTGGGAAATGCCCGGGCGAAATGCTATCTGGCCGAAGTCTATCTTCTGCAGAAGAAAAAAGAGAGGCAGACGGCACTTAAACTGCTCAAAGAGGGCAAAAAGGCCGGTGCACTCGAATGCGTCGATATAGCCGCCACACACAAACTACCATTATGAACAGAGGTGATGTATGCAAATAGGTATCCGAAGTAAACTCAAACTGATCTCGCTCCTCCCCATTCTTCTGCTCCTGGGGTTCGCGAGCTATTTTCTCTACCAGTCCACCACCAATTATCTGAAAGTTCAGGCCTTCGACCAACATATCGAATACAGCTCCATCATCAACGACCTCTCGACCCAGCTGGCAAAAGAGCGCGGCATGACGGCGATATACATCGCTTCCCACGGACGAAAGGTCAAAGAGTCCCTCAAGGCCCAGCGTGCCGTGGTCGACAAGAAGGTCGCGGCATTCAAACGTTACCTTTCGGACCACCCGGAGACCAAACCCAAAAAGAGCGTTCCGGTCATGCTGAGTCTCCTGAACCAGAAACGTCACCAGATCGACACCCTTCAGCTCGGTTTCGACAAGGCATTCTTCAACTACTACACGGCCCTGATCGGATCGCTGCTCGAAGAGATCGACAAAGTGACTTCGGTCGGGCTGAACAACGAGATCAGCAACGAGGCGAAAGCCTACATCAATTTCGCCAAGGCGAAAGAGGCGAGCGGTATCGAACGCGGTTTCATGTCTTTCATCCTCACCCGCTATACGAAAATGAGCGACGAAGAGCTTCAAAAATGGATCCACTATATCGGGCAGGCCGACACATACGAATATGGTTTCATTTCGGACCCGGGGCTTAAACAGCGTATTCGCAGACTTCTCGAAAACGAAGACTCCCAGGAGATTTTCGAAGAACTCGCCCAGGCACGTGCCGAAATACTCCACTCGATCAACGACGGCTACTACACGATCGACCCTACGCTCTGGTTCAACCTCAATACCGAGAAGATCAGCATCCTCGACAATGCACAGAAGACGATCTTCACCGCGATGAAAGGCAAGATCGCCTCGACGATCCAGGAACAGATGTATATCGCCGTCGCCTCCGGCGCGCTTTGGATCATCTCCATCATCCTCGCCATTATCGGCATGATCGTGAGCCGCGAGATTACGCAAAACATCAAAAACCTCGAGACGATCCTCCAGAATGTCGCGGAATCGACCAACCAGAAAATGGAGATCAACCTCGATACACCTGAAGGTACGGCGAAAGCGTATGCCCTGCTGCAGGCGATCATCGAAGAGACGCGGCTCGAACAGAAGCGTGCCGAAGAGGCGAGCGAAGCGAAGTCGCTCTTCCTTGCAAACATGAGCCACGAAATCCGAACGCCGCTGAACGGAATCGTCGGTTTTACCGAACTGCTTAAAAACACCGAACTCAAAGGCGAACAGAAAGAGTTCGTAAGTATCATCGAAAAGAGTTCCGAAAACCTGCTCGAGATCATCAACAACATCCTTGACCTCTCCAAGATCGAGAGCAACAAAGTGGAGATCGAAAACATCGTCTTCAACCCGATCGAGGAGTTCGAGAGCGCCGTCGAAATCTATGCCGTCAAAGCGGCCGAAAAGAATGTCAACCTCGCCTGCTTCATCGATCCGAGATTGAACCAGCCCATCAAAGGCGATCCGACCAAGATCAAAGAGATTCTGATCAACCTGATGAGCAATGCGGTCAAGTTCACCAACCAAGGTGGCGCGATCAATGTCGAAATCCGCAAAGTCCATGCGAGCGATCCAGACAAATGTGCCATCAGTTTCAGTGTCGAAGATACGGGTATCGGTATCTCTCCGGACAAAAAGGCGCATATTTTCGAAGCATTCTCGCAAGCCGACACCAGTGTCACCAGGAAGTTCGGCGGAACCGGGCTGGGCCTGACCATCTCCGCACGCTATGCCGAACTGATGGGCGGCCACCTCGATCTCGAAAGCGAGCTCGGCAAAGGTACCCGTTTCTATTTTACGCTCGAATTCGAAGAGCTACCCCAGATGAACGAGGATATGCGAGACAGGTTCGCCAATGTCACCGTCGCGTTCTATTCCGCGCCCGGCGCATCGAAGAAGCAGGACGAGTATATCAAGGAGTACCTCGACTATTACGGTGCGAAGCTGATTCCTTTCAGCGCACCGGAAGAACTCATAAAACTCGCGTCCGAAAAGAAAGCGCAGTCGGCAATGATCGACGCCGATTACGCCTCCGACAACGACCTTCGCAAGATGGGCAAGACGCCGCTGCACTGTAACGTCATCATCAAATCGACGCACCAGAAGCGGATCGAGTCTCTGCGCCTGCACTGCGAAAAGATCGTCTACGAGCCGGTCAATGCGACGAAGATGGTGGCCATTCTCAAAGCGGCAACCTCCGAAGTGGTCAAAGAGGTCCGCCGTCCGCTTCTCGATATCGATCACATCGGTTTTCAGGCCAAAGCGCTCGTCGCCGAGGACAATACGATCAACCAGAAGCTCATCAAGCGAACACTCGAAGATCTCGGCCTGACGGTCGAACTGGCGGACAACGGCCTCGAAGCGTTCGAAAAGCGTAGAAACGGCGACTTCGACATCATTTTCATGGATATCTCGATGCCGGTCATGGACGGTGTGGAAGCGACCCACGAAATTCTCGACTACGAAGAGGACGAAAACGTTCCGCACGTGCCTATCGTCGCCTTGACGGCGAACGCGCTCAAAGGGGACAGGGAAAGGTTCCTCGCCGAAGGGCTCGACGAGTATACGACCAAACCGCTGATAAGAGAAGAAATCATCTCGATCCTGAAAAAATTCCTTGGCGACAAGATGTATACGAAAGACGAAAAAGAGAAACCCGCCACTTCGAGGGGTGTACAGCACGCTTCAGAGAAAGAGGAGGAGAAGGAGATTTCGTTCGATACATTTACAGAAGAGGCCGTTTCCGAAAAGAGTGAAACCGAAGCGGTTCCTCAGGGGCAACCCACGGAAACGGTTTCCGCCGAAACGCCGGAAACCTCGAAAGCCCCCGAACCGGACAGAATACTCGTTCTCAAGAAGAGTCCGCTCGAGGGGAAAATTTTCGCCAACATGCTCCACCAGCTCGGATACAACGTCGACATCGCCGACTCTCCGAAAGAGCTGACGGAAAAGCTCGATGCGCAAACCGCTCTGGTCTTCGTCGACAAAGAGATCGACGGTATGGCGCTCGAGCCTCTGCAAAAAGAGATAAAGATGAGTGCGCCCCACGCTGCACTCATCCTGATGACCGATCCCTCCACATCCGTGACGGAAGAGGAGAGAAAACATTGTGATGAAGTGATCATCAACCTGGTCAACCGTGACCTGATACGACTGATAATAGAAAAATTTATGAAAAAAGAAGGATGATTGAATGAGCCGACTCAAAGTTTTGGTTGTCGACGACGATATGATCAACAGAAAGCTGATGGCAGCCATGCTGAAGAAACACCCCAATATCGGAGAGCTTATCGAGGCGTCCGACGGCCAGGAGGCCATTACGCTTCTGAGGGACCTCGACGATATAGACCTCGTTCTTCTCGACATCATCATGCCGATCATGGACGGGATCGCCGTTCTTCAAATCATGAACTCGGACCCCAAACTCCAGAACATTCCGGTCATCGTCCTGACGACGGACGAAACGAAAAAGACAGAAGCGCTCAACAGCGGCGCCAACGACTTCATCGCCAAGCCTGTCAGAGAGCAGGACATCATGAGCAAGATCGAGCGTCTGACCTCTCTTTGATCCCGCCGAATTTCCAAAATGGGTGAATCTTCACCCATTTTCCCCTACTTCATTATCAAAGCCTCTTTCAAGACCTCTTCTATTCTCGTTACAGGGATGATCTGCAGTGCCTCTTTGACCACTTCGGGAATGTCGTCGAGATCGCGCTTGAAGTTCTTCTCGGGGATGAGCACCTTTTTCATCTTCGCTTTGTAGGCCGCGATCAGTTTCTCTTTCAACCCTCCGATCGGAAGCACTTTGCCCGTCAGCGTCAGCTCCCCGGTCATCGCGACATCCGGGCGCACTTTGAACTCGCCGAAGATCGATGCGATTGCCGTGGCCATCGTAATGCCCGCGCTCGGTCCGTCTTTGGGTGTAGCGCCTTCGGGAATGTGAATGTGCAGGTCGTAGCGTTTGTAGACTTCGCTCGGTTCGACCTTGATCTTCTCTTCACGCTCCTTCGCCGTTTTCGGGATGATGCGGTCGTCGATCTTGAGTTTCCCCTGGTCGATCAGCGTCTTGACGACACTCAGCGCGATACGCGCAGACTCCTTCATCACGTCGCCCAGGCTCCCCGTCAACTGCAGGCCGCCTTTGCCCTTGATCTTGATCGTCTCGATCTTGAGCACGTCGCCGCCCACAGCCGTCCACGCCAGGCCGTTGACGACGCCCACCATCGGAATGTTGTCGGTCTCGTCGATCTCGAAGATCGGCTTGTCCAGAAATTCCCGAATGTTCTTGGCCGTGACCGCCACTTTGCCCAGACTCGGGTCGGTAAGGATCATCTTGGCCGCTTTGCGGATCATGTCGGCGATACGGCGGCGCAGGTTACGCACCCCCGCTTCACGCGTATAGTTTTCGATGACCATCTCGAGCGCCGCTTTGGTAATCGAAAATTCGCTCTTTTTGAGCGCATGCTTCTTGAGCTCCTGCGGAATCAGGTAGCGCTTGGCAATCTCATACTTCTCCTGCGGCGTGTAGCTGCTCAAGAATATGAACTCCATACGGTCGCGCAGCGGTCCAGGGATCGACCCGATATCGTTGGCCGTGGCGATGAAGATCACCTGGCTCAGGTCGATGTTGAAGTTCAGGTAGTAGTCTCGAAATTCGCTGTTTTGCTCCGGGTCGAGGATCTCGAGCAGTACCGACGTCGGGTCGCCGCGCATGCTTCGCCCCACTTTGTCGATCTCGTCGAGTACCATGACGGGGTTCATCTCGCCTGCGTCGATCAGCCCCTGCACGATACGTCCCGGCATCGCACCGATGTAGGTACGGCGGTGGCCTCTGAGTTCGTTGACATCTTCCAGGCCGCCCAGCGCGATACGCACGAGCTTGCGCTTGAGCGCTTTGGAGATGGAGTTGGCGAGCGACGTTTTACCGACTCCCGGAGGGCCCGCGAAACAGAGGATCGCCCCTTTGATCTCCTTGTCCGCCACACCGCGGAGCTCCGCCAGTTCACGGACGGAGAAGTATTCGACGATCCGCTCCTTCGGTTTTTTGAGGCTGTAATGGTCTTTGTCGAGCTGTTTCTCCACATCGTCGACTTTCAGATGCTTCTTCGCATACTTTCCGAACGGAATCTCGAGTACCCAGTCCAGGTAACCCTGAATCATGTTGGCGTCGGCCGAATCGGGATGCATTCTGGCAAAGCGGTCGATCTGCTTTTTGACCTCTTTGTAGGCATCTTCGTCCATGTAGGGCTTTTTCGCTTCGAGCTTCTTGTAGTACTCCTCGATCTCCTCTTCGCGCTGCGTATCGGTCCCAAGCTCCTGCTGGATCTGTTTGAGCTGCTCTTTGAGGAAGTACTCTTTGTTCACCTGTTCGATGCGGCTATGCACTTTCGAGCGGATCTCTTTTTGAAGCTTGCTCGCCTCGATCTCGGCACTGATGATGTCGATCAGCAGCAGAAGACGCTGCTCGACGTCCTCTTCGATGAAGAGTTCGTACGCCTCGGGCTTCTTGATCTTGATCGTACTCGAAATGAGATCGGCGATACGATTGGGCTCATGGTTCTCCTCGATCGTGCGGATCAGATCGGGCGGGAACTGGTTGCTGACCTGCGAAAGGGTGCGCAGCTTCTCCCGAAGCACCTCCATCAGCGCCTCGATCTTGAGTTCGTTGTAGGGTCTGGAGTGAATCACATCGACTTTCGCCACCAGCGGCGAGCTGCTCACCTCTTCGATGATACGTCCGCGCGCAAGCCCCTGAAAAAGTACCTTGATGCGCCCGTCGGGCAGCGTCACCTTGCGCATGATGGAACCGATGACGCCTGCGTTGTAGATGGCGTCGAAGCTGCGTTCCCCTTCATGGCCCGGTTTGGTCGGGCATACGAGAACGAGTGAATTGGTCTCCACCGCCCGGGCGGCGGCTTGTACGTTCAATTCGTCGTTGAGAAAGATGGGTGAAATCATAAACGGATAGAGAAAAAGATCATCTTCCACGATGACCGGTATTTTGGCCGGGAATGCACTGTAATCGCTTAACTGCATTCAACCTCCCTTTTATATTAAATTTTTCTTAAATATAGTGCTTTTTGCGAAATTTGTCAAGTATCCATCGCTCCATTTTTTTCGGCACGTCACATCAGTCGAACAGCCAGCCAAGCCACCCTTTCGCCGGCGGCACGATATCCTCTTTTTTCAGCCAGCTCCGTTCGTTTCGCGCGCGGTAGATTTGTGCCGCTTTGGGTTTGTTTCGCCTTTCGTAAAGCGACGCGATACTCTCGTTCATCAGGTACTGCGTCATCTCCAGCCGTACCTCGATCGTCTCCACCATCGGCGTATACTCGCCCTTCGTATACTTCGCGATATAGCCGCGCGCCTTTTTCAGCGTATCGCTGACGAGTTTCTGGTCCCTCTGCGGAGACTTGAGGCCGTAAAAAGCCGCTTTGATCTGGATGAACTCGGCGAATTGACGGTTTTTGAAACTTCCATACCGCTTCATATATTCGTCGAGATAGAAGTTGGCGAGAAGATACTCTTCGTTGTCCATATGCGCCTGCATCAGAATGATCATCGCCTGCGGGATCAGCGGCGAACCGATATGCTCGCTCTCGAGCGACGTGAAGTAGTCGTCCGCCTTTTCGAGATTGCCTGCGGCGGCGCTTTTCATCATCTTCTGGTACCAGTAGAGGGCCGGTTTCTCGTACTCCTCTTTGTTCTTGGAGCCACAGCCTCCGACGGCCAGCGTAAGCATAACGGCCAATGCCGCGTGTAGAGCGATTCGATACATTCAGAACCTTTTGGTTAAACTTGTTATTCATTTTAGCCGATATATCATTACTAATGGATTAAAGGACCACTCTCCATGGATTTTAAAGCCGTCATGCCGATTCTCGGATTCGACACCGTTTCCAACCTGACTCTCGAACCGATCGACGACATCTTCTACCGTCTTGCAAACAGCGAGGGAGAAGCTCCTTCGTTCACGCTGATTCAGCCGGGTGCATTGCGCGAGGACTACATCTTCGACCTTCCAAAAAGCGCCGCCGAAAAGCTTGAGCTCGAAAATGCCGAAGATGCCATGGTACTCAACATCGTCATCATCGACACACCGCTGGAAAACTCCCATGTCAACTTCATCGCGCCACTCGTTTTCAACACGAAAAACGGTACGATGGCCCAGGTCGTGCTCGACAGCGTCAAATATCCCGATTACGGATTGGCGGATCCACTGAAAGCGTTTTTCAAAGCGGCGGAGAACGCATCGTGAAGCTGACGATCGTAGGCCCGGGAAAGATGGCGCTGGCGCTGGCGAAAGGGCTTGAAAAAGAGCACGAACTGACGATCGTCGGGCGTGACGGAGAGAAACTGCTCCGCTTCACGAAGCAGCTCGGCAAACATGCCAAAACGGCACTCCTCGACAAATACGAGATCGACGGGCAGAGCGTCATCCTCTGTGTCAAACCCTATGCGCTCAAAGAGACGGCGGCCGGCTTGAAGGGCAAAGCCGAAACACTCTACTCCGTCCTCGCCGGCACCGGTATCGCGGCGCTCAAAAAGGCGGTCAAAGCCGAAAACTACGTGCGTGCCATGCCCAACCTCGCAGCCGAATTTTTCTCCTCGATGACGACACTGACGGGTGACGGTGCCAAAAAAGAGGAAGCCGAACGGCTCTTCACATCGATCGGGCAGACACTTTGGGTCGAAACCGAAAAGGAGCTCGACATCGCCACCGCCGTCGCCGGCAGCGGCCCGGCCTACCTCGCCCTCGTCGCCGAAGCGCTGGCCGACGGTGGCGTCAAAGAGGGACTCAAAAGAGCGGATGCGATGAAACTGGTCGAGGGGCTCTTCGCCGGCTTCGCACCCCTGCTCTCCCACAGCCACCCCGCCCTGCTCAAAGACGGCGTCATGAGCCCGGGCGGCACCACGGCGGCGGGATACGCGGCGCTGGAAAAGAACGGCACCCGCGCCGCCTTCATCGAAGCGGTCGAAAAGGCGTACCGACGCACACTTCCAAAAGCCTGACTCCCTCCAAATTCCCGCCCGGCACCCGGCTGGGCCCTTTCGGCAACATTTTCGTTTAACACTTTTATGTTTTCGGCCGATACTCTTACCGTAGTGTGACGATAGACTGAATTTTCGTCCAAATATCAATCGTCGTTAACATTAAGTGACATTTTATGGCCACGGCGATAAAATGAAAAGATTAACAGGTGGGTGGTTGGGATGCATAAACTTATTCGCGTCATCGCGACTTTTATGCGCTTCTTTTCAACCGCACACTCTATGGCAAGATAGAGGTGCAAGATGGCAACTTCCAATAGACTTTTCAGACATTTTTTCAGAGTTTTTCTCATTTCGACCCTGCTCTCCGCGACGGTGGTATTCGCCGGATCTTCGACGGAACCGGACCTAGAAATCTCCATAAGCGCAGCGCAAAATCCCGTTCTGGTCAAAAGCGACATCGAGTACTCCATCGTCGTCAAGAACAACGGGACCGTCGGCGCCATCGACTCGACCGTCACAACCACCATACCCAGTACAATCAACTACTCATTCGGTGGCTCGGGATGGTTGTGCGACCGCACCGGCGATACTGTGAGCTGTACCTACGACGGCGTACTCGGGGCGGGAGCCACCGCCAACACGCTCAGCCTGTCCAGGGAAACCGTTTCGACAGGCAGCGTGACCCAAAATGTCACTGTGTCGGCAACGAACGGTGACTACGACACCAGCAACAACGATGCTTCCGTCACGGTCGATGTGGGCCAGACGAATCTGCAAATATCGAAAACCGCTTCGAAACCGGAAGTGGAGGCGGAAGAGGATTTCACCTACACCATCACGGTAACGAACCCGGCAATAAGTGGCTCCACGATAATTTCGGCGACCGATATCGTCGTCACCGACACCATCCCTTCGAACTTCACGATCACTTCGAATCCGGGATGTTCGAAGTCCGGCCAGGATCTCACATGCACCATCGCATCGCTGAATGTCGGTGAATCGCAAAATTTCGTCATCGGTGTCAAAGCGCCATCTTCCATACCCGCTACGAACCCGGTCACCAACACCGCCACGCTGAATCGAACGGGCTATGTCGGTGGTACAAACGTGAAAGACCTTCCCACGAGCGACTCCGCGGACGTCACCGTCACCGCGGCGGACGTCACCGTCTCGCTCTCGGCTTCTCCCTCACCGGCACCGATTTCAGATACGCTCACCTATACCGTCACCGCATCAAATCTCAATGGAGTCGATGCAAACGATGTCGAAGTCGAAATAACACTGGATGGCGATCTTCAAAACCCTACCGCAAGCGGAAGTGGATGGAATTGCCCAGATCCGATTACGAGCAATACTTTCACATGTACGCTTCAAAATCCGCTTCAGAACGGATCTCCAAGGAGCTTCACCATCACGGCGGGAACACCTGCTACCCATCAAACTGTCACGACGAGGGTCCATATCGGTACCTCTTCGGCCGAAACCGATACAGGTAACAACGACGCCACGCTCGCTATATCGGTCGAAGGCGCAGACCTGCGCATCGAAAAAGAGGGTCCCGACTCCGCCCCCGTCGAAACAAACATCCAATACACCATCACCGTCTACAACGACGGCATCGCCCCCGCCCAGAACGTCGTCGTGAGGGATACGCTCGATGACGGCATGGTCTACCTCAACGACTCACTCACCAACCACTGCCAGGATACGGGCAACAATGTCTATGAATGCACCATCGGGACGATAGATGCCGGAAGCAGTGTGGCGTTCACACTCGATGTCACCACCCCGAACAAAACCGGAACCACGACGAATGACGTCTCCGTCGACACGGATACCGACGAAAACAACCAGAACGACAAAACGGCATCCAAAACGACGGCACTCGTCACTCCCGATCTGAATATCGCAAAAAGCAATACACCGACCGAAGTGGGTCTCGGCGGAAATTTCACCTACACCATCACTGTCACCAACTCCAAAAACGCCGTCGCCCAGAATGCGAAGATAACCGATACGCTCCCTTCAGGCATCACCGTCACAGGCATCGACAGCAATCCGGATCATTGGGATTGCGGCTCCGGCACTTTTCCGATGACGGGAGATGGCTCGGCATCGTTCAACTGTACGCTTGCCTCCTTCCCAGCCAATGGAACGAGCACCATCACCTTCGACGCCACAGCGCCGAATTCGACGGGAACCTACCAAAACCGGGCACGTATCGGCCATTCACTCGACAATAACGACGGAGAGGATACGGCAGATATCACCGTCACCGGTGTCGAACTCGAAGTGACCAAAATCGCCTCTGCCACGGCAGTTGCCGGAGGCACGATCGACTATGAAATCACCATCAAGAATACGTCGCTTACCGATGCCAAGACATTGACACTGACGGACGACATGGGAGCACGGCTCGGAAGCGGCTATACGATAAGCTCGATCTCACAAAGCGACGGCTGGAACTGTAGCGGCTCCATCGGAACGGATACCCTCTCTTGCAGCCTCGGCACACTGGCGTCCGAAGGAGCGACAACGACGATTAAATTCAGCGTCGCCGTTCCCGTCAACGCCCCACTGGGAACGGTCCATAATTACGCAACCGTCCATGTCGACTCACCCGATGCTTACGACAAAACATCCACCACGGCCTCCACTGAAATCGAAGGGGCCGATATCGTCGTAACGAAAAGCGGAGATAGGGTAGGTATCGCGAACGAACGGGTGAACGTCAACGTCGTCGTCACCAACAACGGCAGTGCCATCGCGAAAGATGTCAATGTCACCATCGACCTGAACGCCAACAATATCGCCAATTTCACCGACATCGAAACCGATTGTGGAACCGGCTCTTTCACATCGGTCACGGAGCCCTTCACGTGCCAATTGGGCGATCTTGCGAAAAATGGGTCAGCCACTGTCGCCATTCGTGCCACGGCGCCCAATTACGACAGCAATTTCCCGGGGCATAAAAAAATAAAGAATACGGCGACCGCTGTAACATCTACGACACAAAGCACAACGTCGAACGATGAAAAAAATTGGTGGATCGAAATCAAAGGAGCGGATCTCATCGTCGACAAGGTGCCGAATGTGAATGAAGTGGCCGTGGGGAAAACGGTAACCTACACGATTTCGCTGAAAAACCAGGGAGACGCCGTAGCGACGAATATCACACTCAGTGACAGCGTCGTGGAAAATACGGACGGACTCTCTCTTTCAAACCTAAGCTACAACTTTGTCGACTGGAGCTGTACAACCAACTTCCCGGCAGGATTCGACTGTACCTATAAACACGATCTTGCCAGCGGCCAGAGTACATCCAACGTAACGGTGGACGCCACGGCACCGAACACCACGAGCGTCCTCGATCAACAACGCAGCAACCGCGTCGACGTAAGCAACGATACGGCCGAGTCCGATACGGCTACGACCAATTCCAAAGTCGCACCCGTCACGATCCGCGGCGCGGAACTGACCATCTCGAAAAGCGTCTCTCCGGGCACCGTGGGACTCGGAGAGCGGGTAACCTTCACGATCGACGTCGGCAACAGCGGCCTGGCGGATGCGGAAGATACCAACGTGACCGATACACTACCCGATGGGTTCACCACCATATCCACAAGCGGATGCGACAACGACGGCTTCGCCGTTTCGGGCCGAACCGTCACGTGCCAGCTCGGAACCATCGCAAATACCAATGGATCGAAAACTTTCACCATTACAGCGAATGCACCCAATACGAACGGCGACTATACCAATACCGCCACCGTCTCCACATCGACTCCGGAGGCCGATACGACCAACAACAGCGACGACGCCCTGCTGCATGTCGAGGGAGCCGACCTCGTCATATACAAAGCGGCACCTCTAAGAGTCGCCGGAAATTCCGAGTATCAATACACTATTTCTCTTAGAAACCAGGGACGCTCTTCCGCATTTGGAGCTGAAATCAACGATACGGTTCCTGCAAACGTCACTTACGTCACGGGCTCTTTGAGTACTTTGAGCAGTGCCTGGACATGCAGTATCAGCGGATCGGACATCCATTGCCAAACCAACGATCCCAATTTTGAAATTCCAAACGGATACGACGAAAACATCGTCACTTTCAGAGTCAAAGCCGGTCCCGCACACGACTGGGTCTACAATACCGTCACGACAGAAACCGATACCTCCGAATCGAATCTTGCCAACAACACCTATACCGCCAGAACCGAAGTGATCGATATCGACCTCGCGGTCCGAAAGCTCATCAACGGTGTGAATTACGGTGCTGCCGAAAATTACGCCGCCATCGGCGAAACGATCACCTACACCCTGCAGGTGAGGAATGTTTCCCAAGTCGACCTGGATATCACGGACGTCAATGTCACCGACCTCATTCCATCCAACGTCACGAACGTCTCCGTCACACCGGCAGCCAACTTCACCTGCAACAACCCCACGACAGCGGGTTCGACACTCCTTTGCACGATGAATGGGGGAGTCGTACTCTCTCGAGGCCAGACGAGGAATGTCGCGACGATCACCGTGACCGTGATCGATGCAGCCAGCTTCGATGTGAACGACGAAAACAACAACTTCGTCGTCAATCGTTACAAAGCGGAGACTTCGCTCACCGATCAACACCTCGCCAACAACGCACCAACGGGCGGAGACGGCTATCTTCATACCAACACGCTCGTACGCGGGGCCAATGTTTCGGTGGATAAAAGAGGGCCTCGCGAAGCGGGTGCCGAGCAGCGATTTACCTACACACTCGATGTACGCAACTACCCAAGGCCCGATACCTACACAGGAACGCCACCGGCACACGACGTGCCATCGAGCGGTGCAGCGGGCATCACCGTCACGGACATCCTTCCGACAGGTGTGACGTTCGTCTCCGCCAGCGGTGCGAACTGGAACTGTAACGAAAGCGGTGGAACCGTCACCTGTGCCTACGGCGGAAATCTTCCTCCTTCCAATACACCTTCATCGATCGACATCACCGTCGCGGCACCCAACGATACGGGAATCACACTTACCAACGAAGCCAACGTCACCACATCGACGCCCGAACTGGAACGACTGCTCCTCGACAACGGCGACACACTCGGCACCCGTATCGTCGGCACGGACATCGTCGTGACCAAAACCGGGCCTGCCACGGCAGGAATGGGTGACGAACTCGCCTACACCATCCGGGTGGAGAACAACAGCAGTGTACCGGCGGCAGGCATCCACGTGGACGACATCCTCCATACCGATGTCAACCTCTCCGCCACATGGAACAGGGCCCTGGGCGGCAGTGGCTGGACATGCGTCGACAACAGCGCCACATCCGACCACAATGTGAGTTGTGACTATAGCAGCACGCTGCCGGCCAATGGTTCGGCATCCTTCACCATCTATGCGATCGCCCCAGGCTATACCGGAACCATCCGCAACCGTGCCGTGGCGACCACCACCACAGCCGAAACGAACCGGCCCAACATTTCCGACTTCGACACGGAGATCGAAGGTGCCGAAGTGGGCTTCGCCAACAACCCTTTCCAACAATCTCCCAATCCGGTCGGGGCATTGAAGCCCATCGACTACACCATCACCGTCATCAACCGCGGCCACTCGGAAGCCCGCGACATCAACCTGACCATGCAATTCCCATCGGGATACTCCGAAGAGTTCAATGTCACCTCGACGGGTGGAGACAGCGGCTGGAACTGCCATTTCGACTCCGCATCCTCGCTCCTGACTTGCCGTCTCGCCACACTGGCACCCAACAACGCCACCTCGAGAGTCGAAATCCACGCCACCGCACCCAACGCCAACGAAGTGGTCAGCTACACCGTCCATGTTGAAGGTACCGACGGATCGGGACAGATAACCCAGGAGACCATTTCGCCAAATCCCACCACGACCGTCAAGGGTGCCGACCTGAAAATCGAAAAGTACGTGCAGGACCTCGAAAATCCGGGTTACGACGAGAGCAACGTCACGGCGGGCCTCAACAAATATGTGGAGTTCAACATCACGGTCGAAAACCGGGAACTCGGTCTGGCACACTTCATCAATCTGATGGATGATTTCAACACCGGTTTCAGCAATCTGACCATCTCCTCGCAAAGCGGATGGAACGGTACCTGCGCCATCAACGGCCACAACCTCCAATGTATCCGCAACGAACTGCTGCAAGGCGAAACCCTCAGCGTCGTCGTCAAAGCGAAAACACCGGGCGTCGAAGGTATCATAAACAACGACGCTCGCGTCGTGAACACAACGGTCGAAACCGATAACACCAACAACACCGACAGCGCTTATGTCAAAGTGGAAGGGAGCCGGTTCAATGTCGATGTCAATGTTTCGAAAACAACCCTAGCCTTCGACGAGCTTTTCGACTATGTTGTCACCATCGTCAACACCGGCAAAAACGAAGCGGAAGATATCAACATCTCCGACACACTCCCGACAGGCTTCATCTATGTCGGCAACAACGGCAGTGACGCAGGTTGGAACTGCACACCGGGCGATGGAAACCATACCGTGGTGTGTGAACTTCCCTCACTCGCCGGTTACAGCGGATCGACCCGTCTCGTTCTAAATGTCGAAGCACCCAAAAAGATCGGTAGATACACCGACGAAATTACGGTCGACTCCCCTTCCATCCCCGCACCGGTGGAGGCGTCGGCTGAAGAGGTGGAAGTACGGGGCGCCGATCTCGAGATCTCTTTGACTGCCGACGACACCGAAGTACTCGAAGAACACAACACGACCGTCACGATGGTCGTGAAAAACATCGATATATCGACAGCTCGCGACGTCAATGTCACCCACACCTTCACCTCCTCTCCCGCGGGCACTTTCGCAGCCGTGGACGACAACGCCAGCTGTACACTCACCGCATCGACCGTGCGATGTCACTGGGAGAGACTATCACCAGATGAAAACCGTACGGTCGTTATAACGTTGACGACACCAAATATCACATCGGATACGACACTCAGTATACATAGCTCAGCCGTAACAGCGACAGAGGAACCTGACACGTCCAATAACAGTGCCGATGCTTCTACTGATGTCAAGGTGATCAAAGCGATAGCGGAATGGCGCATGGACGAGTGTTCCTGGGGTACAGTTGTAGACCAAACAGGAAACCATAACGGAACGGCAAAAAACGGTGCACACACGGTAAATAAAATCCTGACGAAAGATAGCAACGGAAGAGTTTCGTTCTACCGCGCCGGAGAATTCGACGGCAGTAACGACTATATATCTATTCCCAACAGTTCAGAAATAAATACAGCCGTCCACAACAAAAGAACGGTGGCTCTATGGTTCAATGCAGATACAGTCACCGGAACCCATGTGCTTTATGAAGAGGGTGGCGGTGCCAGGGGGCTCGCTATCTACATAAAAGATGGAGAGCTCTATGTCGGTGGCTGGAACAGACCAGAATCTGGATGGACGGGCACCTATCTGCATACGGCTATATCGGAAGGAGAGTGGCACCATGTCACCCTGGTTCTCGATGCGATCGCCGGAAGCTATACGCATCAAAACGATGCCTTCAGGGCTTATCTGGACGGTGTAAGGTTCGACAGTGGCATAGGCACCCAGTTGTGGGGCCACGGAAATGCCATCGGAATAGGTGCGGTAAATGGTGGTACCCGCCTGCATGACGGAACTACCGGTGGAGGAAGATATTTCAACGGTTTCATAGATGAAGCCAAACTCTTCAATATCGCCCTCGACGATACGGCCATAGCTACACTGTACAAACGTGAAAAAGCATATATCAATTATGACGGAACTACTCGCGCAAAGGAAACAGTTTGTGGTGTAGACGCAGAAGTTACACTGAGCGCTCCGCCGACTGCAGCCGTGGAATCCGATTTCCAATATACGATTACGGTAAACAACCTTACACTCGAGCCTATAGAAGAGTTGAATCTCTCAGTACAACTGCCAAATAACGTCATTTTTGTAGAGGATAATGTAAGCACGACATGGAAATCCTGCATGTTCGATTCATCATCCTATGTTTATAGCTGCCACTTCAGCGATGACGACAATCTTTCCAATGCATGGTTCTATGATTCGCAAGAAATCATACAGTTGACGGTTACCGCACCAAACGAAATAACAACGCTTGAAGCCAACACCTCTATCGTAACCACTCCGGTCGATTACGACACTTCGAATAACAGTGAGTCGGTCACAACCCAAACGGTCGGCACCAATTTAAGAATTACGAAGAGTGTCGACCTCACGACACCGGCACTCAACGCACCGTTCGTCTATACGATCACCGTCACCAACGACAGCACCGTCGATGCCCGAGACATCAACCTCACCGACCACGTTCCGGCCGTTTTGAGCATCGCATCGAACGACCACTCCAACTGGGGTGACGACTTCCAAATCGATTCAAACAGCAGTGCCGTCACCGCTTCGTTGCCATTGCTCAAAGCGGGAGGCTCCAGATATTTCACACTGACGGTCGCTTCGCCGCAAAACGGTACCGTCACCAACAGTGTCGACGTTCAGACCCGGACGGCCGAAGAGGATTACGGCGACAACCATGCAGAAGTCTCCGTCAACGTCGGGAGCAGCGAAGGAAACACGACGGTCAAGCTCAAAGACGGTTTCAGCGAACGGAAGACCATGACCCGCTACGGAGACCTGGTGGCCATCGGCAACACCTACCTTACAGGTGACGACTCCAACGCCAGTGCCCTGCTCTCCGATATCGACGTCTCGGCACATTCACCCTCCACCGCGAAACTCGACCTGCCCTACGACACCAATATCACGGTAACCTATGCACGCCTCTACTGGACCGGCCACATTCACGGCGAACCGGGCGACGCCACTTCGGTCGAAACGGACGACGACTACAAAACCATCACGTTCACGGCTCCGGATGGCGATCACGATCTCACGGCCGACGACACATACTACTACTACAACAAAACCCAGTACGATACATACCGACGTATCTACGCCTGCTCCGCGGATGTCACGAACATCCTCGAAACGATCGGGGAAAATCTCGGAACGTACGACGGAAACTACGGTGTAAAAAACCTGAAAGCCAACACAGGAGTCGACAAACCGATCTTCATGACGGTCACCGACGGAAACACCACCTCCATCCAGGCCATCAGCATCGGCCACTTCGGCGGCTGGAGCCTCGTCGTCTTCTACGAAGTCAACCACCGCGCCCACCGCGACCAGGTCTACAAAAACATCAACCTCTTCGACGGCTTCAGGAAACTTGTACCGGCAGCGGTAGGGTACGACAGACTCACGATTCCCATCGACGGTTTTCTGACACCCTATGCGGGAGAGACGATCGACAGCCGTCTCTTGCTCTTCGCCGGCGGTGGGGAACGGGCCCGTGCCGTCGACCACCTGAGTATCGTCAAAATCGACAACAACACCACGAGCGACGTCAACATCTCCGATACTCTCAACCCGGTCGAAAATGTCCTCAACGGCACCATCACCCAAGCAGGCCACTACCTGACACCGAGAAACCCACAGTTGAATTACAGTATGGGTATCGACATGGACCAGTTCGATATCTCTTCCGATTTCAATACGAACGAAATCTATCTCGGCCACCTGCAGGGAGAGACCAACATCACCCTCTCGGTCGGACGTGAACGGGTTGGGAACCAGGAACTCTTCGACCAATCCTTCCCTTCGGTGATCGGCCTCTCGACGGAGATCTTCAATCCCGACTTCATCGACTCCTATAAAGAGTGTTTCGTCGAAAATCCGATCACTGGCGACTACGTTCGCTGCGAAGAGACCAACGTCACGCGCGGTGGAGAAGTGATTTATCGTATCACCATCATCAATACGGGCAATACCGACGCGACGAAAGTGATCCTGCAAGACCCCCTTCCAGCGGAAGTCACATACATTCCCGACGAGGCGGAACTGAAAGTGGTGTCCATTACCGAAAGGCTCTGCGACGGTTCGGGAGGATCCCCCGTTCTCGACGGCAGCAATGCGAAAAACGCCGAATGTAAACAGTGGCTGATCGATAAAGGCTACTTCAACACGTCGACCGGTTTGACCGCAAGCGGAAGAGCGTATATCGCGTCGCTCGACAGCAACGGCTCGGACAACCATCTGAACCATTGGGATCAAAACTTCCCGGCAAGTGCCGTCTCCGCCCAGACGATGACCAACCAACAGATGCTCGACTTGAACTACACGACGACGACCTACGCGAACAACGACGATGTCAACCGTACCCTTTTGACGGTCAACCTGCACGAGCGGCTCAACTACAACGACAGCGACATCAACGGAACCTTCCCCGCCCTCAACGTCAGCTGGGTCGAGTTCAAAGTCAAAGTCAACAGTTTCGCACAGCTCAACAAGGCGTTCGTCAACAAGGCGATCATCAACTTCACCAACCCCACGCTCGAATATTTCAGCAAACCCGACGCCGACCAGAGGCAGGAGAGTACATCGGCCGAATCGCCGCCGGTCGTCTTCCAGTGGACGGCGCTTTCGAGCGACATTCGCGACCCGGGACGTGTCAGTGTCGGCACCAAAATCGTTGGCAAAGCGTTCGACCTGAACATCAGTATCGACGACTCCAACACCACCTTCGCGACCTTTGCGCAAAACTACCCCGACGTCAACCTGACAGTCTGGAGAATCAAGCTGGTCGACGGCAACAACAGTTATGCCGAAATCGCCGATTTCAACCGATCGGATTTCACGATTCTCAGCTCCGAATACCTGCCGATCGGCACCGGTATGAGCTGGATCATCGACAAGAACATCTCTCTCCCGACAGCGTGGCGGGATATCTATTTCAGTATCCAGTACAAGATCCGCTACCAGGACAACGAAGGGGTAAAAGAGCAGGTGGCGCCGAGCTACTACGGGCCGTTCGGCGACCATTTCGCGATGCGTCCGGAAAAATTCACCTTCTCGGTCAGCAACAGCATCGCAACGGCCGGAAGCTACCTGATCATAAAATCGGGCCAACCGTTCGATATCGACGCCAATGCCACCGACGCCTCCGGAGCCATTCGCACCATAGGATATACACAACGGCTCTTCGCCGCCAATATCACAGACTCGAACATTACGATGGCGACGATCGCCATTACGGACGAAAAGGGGTGTGTGCCGGATATCACGTCGAAAATCCACCTGGAGGACTTCAACTTCACCGACGGTGCCGCGCAAACCGTCCCAAACGTGAAATTCGACGATGTGGGATATGTCACACTGAAACTTCGGGATACCAACTGGAGCGACGTCGACAGAACGAACGGCGACTGTAACGCCACCGTTGACAACGACGACCAGGATCAGAACGACAGTTACGTCAGCTGTTACATCAAAGGGGAGGCGAAACTCCTCTTCATTCCCGCGAGTATCGAAGTGAACACCTCCGTCACGAACCAGGGTGGCGGCTTCACCTATATGGCGGACGACATGAATAGGATGCACAGCACTGTCGAAACGGTGATCCGTTCTCTCAATCTCGACGGCAATGTCACCGAAGCCTTCACGAGCGGATGTTACGCCGACGATGTCAACATGACACTCGAAGCCAATGTCAGCAGTGCCGAATCGGCAGGTATCGACCTGCTCTGGAAACTCGACACCGACTCCGCTGTTTCACTCCTCGCCAACGTCGGCACGGGCCCCGAAAGCGTACTGCACATCATCGACGACACGAACTTCACGAACGGCATCGCCAATGTCACGTTCCTGATCGACGTCAACCGCTCCATCACCCACGCGCACTACCCGGTCGATATCCAGATCGATACGGGAAAAGCGAAAATCGACAACTATCTCGCGACCGGCACAGAGGTCCCCGAGACCGTGACAGACTACCCTCTCGACGATGGGCACAGGGCACGTTTCTGGTATGCACGAATGCACGCACCCGACTACCGCAGCAGCACGACGACGATCGAGACGCCGATTTTCATCGAAGTCTTCTGCAACAACGATATCGCGGCCTGTGGCGATTACGGCATCAGCGGCCTGCCGGAAAGCTCCGACGACGTTAACTGGTGGATCAACACGAACGACACGCGCAACGTGGTGATCGACCTCAACGCGACACAGGAGGGGGCAAACGATCCGCTCGTCACGATCAACGGCGGAACCAATGCCGTGGCCGATCTGAACGCCACCTTCACGAACGGCACCTACTCCGCACAGGTGACGTACGGAGGCTCCAGTAATCTCTACAAAACCAAAATCATCCTGCGTCCGCATCCGGATTGGCTCAAATACAACAAATTCTTCCCCGACGGACGCATGAACTACCACGTCGAGTTCAACCTCCCGACGGACGACTGGTCGGGCATCGGCGAGAAGGGCGAGACGGTCGAGACGAACGGAAGCAGGAAGAGCAACAGGAGACTTGAATGGTAAGACGCGGTTTCTCCTTCATCGAGCTGATCGTCTCGATCGTCGTCATCGGCATCGTCTTCATGTCGGTGCCGCTGATCCTGGTCGAAACGCAGCGCAGCAACGCCTTTTCGATCCAGCAGGAGGGTATCATGGCGGGGGTCACGACGCTTGTCAATATCCTCGGCCACCGCTGGGACGAGGCGGACACCAACCAGACCCTCAACGGGGGCTTCGCCAAAGTGTGCGACGTCCTGAACGGAGCGGGAGACCTCAATAGAACGCTGCTCGACCCCAACCGGAGAAAAGGGCACTTCAAAGGCGAGTACCGAAGGAAGTTCTTCGACTTCACCTACTACAGGGTCTCACCGCCCGGCCTCACCTTCGCGACCCTTCCTGCGAACCTCGGGCCCGATGCCGACGACGGCGGGATCTTCGACGATATCGACGACTTCAACGCGCAGGCATCCTCTCTGACAGGCGGGCAGGCGCAGGACTACAAACTCGGTTACACCATCGACACGACGGTCTACTACATCTCCGACGCGTTCAACTACCACGAGTCTCCCCAGCCCGCCGTTTGGGCGATCCCCAACACCGATATCGGACGGATGACCAACATCAAAATGGTCAAAACGGCGGTGGTGAGCAGCGAAGGGACCATCAACCTCTACGCCTTCTCCTCCAACATCGGAGAATACAAAATTCTGCACCGGACTTTCGAATGAGAACACTACGCCGCGCATTCACGATGATCGAGCTGATCATGGTGATCCTGATCTTCGGGATCATCTCGATGATCGGCGCCGATATCTTCGTCAAGATTTACGACAACTACATTCTCGCTCGCACGATGAACACGCTTCAGACCAAGACGGAACTGGCACTCGAACAGATCGCCAGGCGTCTTCAGTACCGCATCAAAGACAGTACGATCGCCAGAAAAGATTCCAACCTCAGCCAGTACCTCTTTCTCGGCGACGCCGACGACAGCTACCACATTCTCGAATGGATCGGATATGCGGACATGGCACTCAAAGGAGCCTGGAACGGTACGCTCAACGCACCGGGGTGGAGCGGTTTCATCGATCTCGACAGTGCCGACACCGGAAAATCCGGCGTCTCCTCTCCGGGCAGCCGTTTCGACTTTGCCGACGACATCATCTCGGCACTTTCCCAAAACGGCGTGACGCTACACGGCGTAGGACAGCACCCTGCGCTGGTCATGGACGGACATGTCGGTGACTACAACGTCTCCTCCTATGGATGGTATCCCTATGTCGACAACGATTATGCGCTGAAAGTTTCATGCAAAGACAACGACTGCGACGCCAACCCGACGCTTCTGGATTTCAACTCGACCGCCGCGAAAGAGATCTACGAGCATTACAAACTGGCGTGGAGCGCCTATGCGCTCGTGCCGCAGTGTCCGGCTGGAGTTACGAACGACTGCAACCTCACGCTCTTTTACGACTACCAGCCGTGGGAAGGCGAGCGCTACGAGACGGACGGCTCCTCGAGCCTGATGGTCGAGCATGTTTCGACCTTCAAGTTTACCCAGATGGGCGATTCGATACGATTGAAACTTTGTGTGGGGGAACATATGTACGACAACAACGTCTCTTTTTGCAAAGAGAAGGTGATTTTCTGATGCGCCGTGGATTTACGCTCCTTTCGGCCATTTTTCTCATGCTGCTGGTCGCGACACTGATGGTGCTCGCCTTCTCGCTCTCTTCCCAGACGAAGAGGCAGACGGGCGACATCTACATGCAGGAGCAGGCGCAGCTTCTGGCACGCAGCGCCACGGAGTTCGCGCTTCTGGCGATCTCGGGCCACGACAACCGCATCGACTGTATCGAACGGATCAACCTGAGGTATCCGCAGGGAGCACCGATTTACGACATCAACATGTCGCTCCACTACATCGGCAACGGACTTCCATGCAACCCGTCCCACCTTTTGGCCAACGACATCGCGACGGCGGAAAGCAACGGTACGGTTTTGATCGATACATTCGTTTCGTATACCGACCCGGAAAACAACGAAACTATACGGTTTCATCGGCGAACCATACAAAAGCCTTAAGCCTTAGTTTGTTACAATGTCGATAATTACATAAACAGACAAAAGGAGTTAGACGATGAACATAAGCATCGTAGGTCGCCATTTCGAATTGACCGATGCCATCAAAAACCATATTGAAAGTGCTATCGACGGTCTTAAAAAATACAATCTCGATATCATCTCCACCCGCGTCGTCATCGATGCGGACGAGAAAAATGGCAAAAAAGGGTACAGTGTCGAATTCGTCATCAACATGGCGAACAAAAATACCGTAGTCATCCGCCAGAAAGACAAAGACGTCTACGCCGCGATCGACTTGGCTATCGACCGTGCACACAAAGTCCTTCGACGCCACCACGACAAAGTGACCGAGCACAAATCGGTTCGCCCGGACGAACTCGCCGCGGCACACGAAGCGGAGATCGCGGCGGCACTCGCGGACGACAGCGACGAGATCGTACCGGCGGAGCTCGAACTCTACAAGCCACTCGAGATCGAAGAGGCGCTCAACCTCCTCAAATCGAGCCCGGATCGGCAATTCATCGTCTTCAACGACATCGAGGGCAAAATGCGCGTCCTCTACCGCCGCAGCGACGGACGCTTCGGGCTCTATTGATTTGTGATATAATTATGTTGTAGTAACAGCCTTTGCGTGTTCAAAGGGCCGGCAGGTCCGACGGGTCGCTCCCGTCGGACCTTTTTTTTTGCTATCGATGTGTGATATAATTTTACCCGTAACAACAGCTCGAGTGGTCTAAGGGCCTGTATCGGTCGATGGGAGTCATGACCCATCGGCCTTTTTTTTTGCAGGCCCGAGACCACTCGAGGAGGGCATATGCGAAGAGCATTGTTGTTACTGCTTCTGATCGCGATTTTTTTCGCGATCAAGGCATATTAGCTTCGCGGGGCGGAAGTTTCATCTTCCGTCCGCCCTCCTTTTCGCCGCTTCGACAATCTTTTCATCTTCCCCCATATCGAGCCAGACGAACTCTTTTCCGCTTTGCATCTTCCCTCTCAAAAGATCGCCCGATTTTCTGAACTTCAGGTCGAGCCGTGCGATTTCGAAGCCGTTGGCCGTCTTCGCGAACGATTGGAGCCGTTCGTTCTTCACATCGTGCGTAAAAAGAAAGCAGTAACCCTTGAGCCCTGTCCTGCTGACCCGTCCACGGAGCTGATGCAGTGTCGCCAGCCCCATACGCTCCGCTCCGACGATGACGATGGTCGAGAGTTTCGGCAGCGATATACCGACCTCGATCACCGTCGTGGCGAGCAGTATCTTTCCCTTTTCGGCAAAGGCCTGCAAGACATCGTCTTTGTTTTTGTCCCTGCCGTGGGTCACATGGACACCGTCGAAACGCGCTTTCCAGAACGCTTCGCTCTCCTCTATCGAACGGTAGCCGATATGTTCGCTCTCCTCCACCAGCGGATAGACCACAAGAACCTGCCGTCCCGCCTCCGTCTCGGTTCGGATATGCCCAAGAAGTGCCGTAAAACCGCTTTTGTCGACAATGTGCGTCGAGATATCTTTGACGAACGGTGTCGATTCGATCAGCGTTACGTCGATCAGGGCCGACTCCATCATCGCCTGCGTTCTCGGAATCGGGGTGGCGGAGAACTGCAAAAAATGCGGCTTCGCCTTTTTCGATGATGGACGATTTTTGGAGACAAGCCGCTCGAGCATTTTTCTCTGTTCGGTGCCGAAACGGTGCTGTTCGTCCACCATGATCAACGGCGCTTCGGGGAGATCGCGGTAGAGGAGTGCGTGGGTACCGACGATGAGATGCGCTGTTTGCATCTCACCCGCTTCCCTGCTCTGGGTGACGAGGGCCACATCGACGAAATCGGGCAGCCACTTTTTCGCCTCTTCGTAGAGTTGGCGGGCGAGTATGGAGGTGGGGGCCATCAGAACCGCTTTGTGCGGATATGCCATCGTCGCGGCGGCGAGGATGACCATCGTCTTGCCGCTTCCAACGTCGCCGACGATCATACGCCGTGCCGCCGTTTCGCCGCTCAGGTCGGCCCGGATGGCCTCGATCGCCCGTTTCTGGTCGTCCGTCAGCTCGAATGGCAGCCGCTTCACGAAGGGTTCGGCACTTCCATCCAAACGGGCGGTCGCAGGAAACCGCACCCGTTTCCCGCCGAGACGCTTGAAGTGGTCGAGCGCCTCGGCAAACTTCAGTGCCTCCACCGTTTTCGGCCCCACTCCGCCATGCCGACGGTAGAGTTTCAACCACGTATCGTCGGGCCTGTGTGCACGGACGATGAGCGCGGCTCTCTCTTCGTCGAGCCCCTCGCCCACCAGATTGGCGACCGTCACCAGCGATTCGACGATCCGTCGATGCACATCCTGCCGAAGTTTGCATCTGTATTGCGGAACGATTTCGCCCGTTTTGGATATCTTTTTCGGGTTGACGAGCTGAAGTTTCGAACCGTACCGATCGATCTTTCCTTGTAGAAAATGGCGCATGCCCGGCTTGAAGAGTGCGCCGTGGTAGGGTTTGGGATGAAAAATCGTGATCTCGATCGGCCGGTCGCAAAGGGGCGTGCGAGCCGTCGCTACTAGCCGCTTCGGCAGCCGCGACACCTGCACGATCTCTGCTTCGATCGTATGGGCTTCGCCGATGCTGAGCTCCGAGCTGAGCCTAGTATCGAGGTAGGAGATAGGCAGATGGATCGCCATCTCCAGAAGCGAAGAGAAACCGGCTTTTTTCAGTTTTTGGTCGAACGATTCGGAAGGCATTATATTTCGAGGATCACGGATGTTTCGTCATCGAGAAAATTTGCGATCGTCTCTCGCTTTTCGATGAGAAATGCAACCGTTTCATCGACCCGGCAGTTGCCTATTTTTATCCATACCACCTTCGGAGGGGATCCTTTGAGTATGGCGATATCGTTGAAGTCGGAATCCTTGGTCACTATCGCATATCGATTTCGCCTGGCATAGTGCCACACTTCGGAATCTTTCGCTTCGTCGAGCCCCAGAAGCATGACATGGGATGCCTCTGGAAAATGTTCGGCGATTCTGGAGACAACCCTGTGGGAGATGTTGTTGTCGAAAAGCAGACGGTACTTCACCGAAAGTACCTTACGCACTCAAAGGCGTGACAGTGGTCTTATGCTCTCTATCCGCGGCGTAGCGCAATGCCGCGAGGATATCTTCTCTCGAAAGTTTCGGAAAGTCTTCCATGATCTCCTCGAAACTCATTCCCGATGCAAGCATATCCAGTATGTCGTAAACCGTGATTCTCAGATTTCTGATACACGGCTTGCCGCCCCTTTTTTCCGGATCGATCGTGATACGGGTCAGTAGCTTATCCATGGCGATCTCCTCTATGACTCTTCTTCACCGAACAGACTTCCTGTTTCCTGTGCGATGATAAAGAGTATATCATTTTTTCCCGGCCGGCGTCTCTTTTTCATTGGTAATGATGGCGAATGTCAGTTTCAGAATCTCGGGATGCTTCGCAATGAAATCGTTCAGCTCTTCGACCGTCAACGCTTCGATCAGCTCCAGCTGTTTTTTGGAGTAGCCTAGCCCGAGTCCTTTGTAGTACTCGTCGAATGCACGCCCGAGACGCTGCGAGAGTGTTTCGTTGCGAAGCGGCTCGGAACCGAGCAGAAACATTTTGGCATCTTCGAGCTCCTTTTGCGTCACACCCTTTTCGACGAAGTCGTCGATCACATCGACCACCACCCTTTTCGCCTCGTCCTGGCTCTCGAGCTTGGTCTGCAGATAGCCGCTGAAATAGCTTCTGCTCTTGTTCAGCACGATCCGTCCGTAAGCCGAATAGGCAAGGCCCCGCTTGACACGCACCTCTTCCATCAGCCGGCTGCCGAAACCACTGCTTCCGAGAATGAATGCCGCCACTTTCGCTTTGTAGCTCTGCGGATCGTCCACACGCATCTTGAAAGGTGCTCCGAAATAGATGTAGGCCTGCTCGGTCAGTTTCTCTTCGACAACGGTTTTGCCTGCGCCGCTCGCCTCGTAGAAGGGCAGCGGTTCCGTTTCACCCCTCTTCAGCGGCTTCAGCGCCTCTTTCACATACGCTTTGGCCTCCTCGATCGTCATCGCACCCCCTATGACGACGATCGCGCGCCGAAGGACCAGATGCTTTTTCAGAAATTCGCGGACTTTTTCCAGTCTCAGTGCCTCGATATCCTGGACCGTCCCGTCAGCCGGATGCGCCAGAGGCGTCCCTTCGAAGAGTGCCTTTTTGAGCAGCAGGCTCGCCTGGTAATCGTAGTCACTCTCTTTGCGCATCAGCGATCCGATCGTCGTCGTCTGGACCTTTTTGAAACTCTCGTCCGTCAGATTCGGCGCTCGAAGGAGATCTTCGAAGAGGTCGACACCCTTTTCGAACTCCTCTTTGAGGGAAGTCAATTCGAAAACGAACGTTTCGGTTCCCGCATGTGCACTCAGGCTGATGGCCCGCTCTTCCAGCGCCTTGGCGAATCCCGTCGAACCGAGCGTTTCGGTCCCCTCGTTCATCATCCGTGCCGAAAACTTCGCCAGGCCCGGATGTTCCCCGTCGGCCAGCGAACCGCTGTAGCGGAACACCACCTGCATCGAAGCGATCGGAAGAAGCCGTTCCTCTTCGAAAATCAACGGGACATCCACGCCATTTATCTCAATCTTATCCAAAACCGCACTCATCAACACTCCTTGCAACACTGCCAGAAACAGCAAAATCTTCTTCATCCACAATCCTCTCTCAAAGAGCGACACTTTTCCGTCGTGATCGTTTCCTGACGTATCAGTAAACCTCTAAAATCTCGTACGCCGTATTCCGTTTCGCCGGCGTTTCGCCGACATCGCGGATAAGGCGGATCATCTCCTGCTGGTTCATACGGTTCACGGCACCCGCCGCTTTGACGACGTTCTCCTCCATCATCGTGCTGCCCAGGTCGTTGGCGCCGTATTGCAGTGCCATCTGGCCGATGTAGCTGCCCTGCGTCACCCACGAACTCTGGATATTTCTGACATTGTCGAGAAAGAGACGGCTGACGGCGAGGAGCCGAAGATAGCGGTTGGGGCTCGTTTTGTGTGTCACGATCCCATCGGCTTCGAGCTTCGTGTGATATGGCTGAAAACTCCACATGATAAAGGCACGGAAACCGCCCGTCTCGTCCTGCAGGTTGCGCACCAGATCCCAGTGCTCGACGATCTCTTCGTCGGTCTCCACAGTACCGAACATCATCGTCGCCGTCGACTTGATACCGTTTTCGTGGGCCAGTCGGTGGACATTCAGCCAATCTTCGACGTCGATCTTTTTGGGGGCGATGATGTCCCGCACGCGATCGCTCAAAATTTCCGCACCCGCACCGGGAATGGAGCTGAGTCCCTTTGCGGCCAGGCGCTGCAGCACCTCTTCGACACCGATATGTGAGACTTTGGCGATATAGTCGATTTCGACGGCACTGAAGCCATGAATCGTGATTTCGGGATACTTCCGGTGGATATGTTCGACGAGCTCTTCGTACCACTCGATTTTGAGTTTCGGATGCACACCGCCTTGAAAAAGGATCTGTGTCCCGCCGATGGCGAGCAGCTCCTCGATCTTTTGGTCGATCTCTTCGAACGTAAGCACGTAGGCGTCTTCATCTTTCCCATGGCGGTAGAATGCGCAGAATTTGCAGTCGACCCAGCAGACGTTGGTATAGTTGATATTCCTGTCGACGACGAAAGTCGTGATCTTTTCGGGATGCAGCTTCGCCTTCATCTCGCTCGCCATGCGGCCGAGCGTCTTGAGATCGGCATTGCGAATCAGGTCGACCGCCTCCGCTTTGCTCAGGCGGTTCATGCCTTCTCATCCTTCCGGGAAGCCGTCTTTTCGATCGCATCGAGCACGCCGTTGACGAACTTCGGCGACTGGTCGCTTCCGAGCTCTTTGGCCAGTTCGACCGCTTCGTTGATGATGACGGCCCGGTCGAGATCGGTGTAGAGCAGCTCGTAGGTTCCAAGACGCAGGATCGACTTGTCCACATGGTCGAGTCGGTCGAAATCCCAATCTTTCAAATGCTCTTTGATCTCTTCGTCGATGGTTCCGAGATGCTCGAGCACGCCGTTGTAGAGGCCGAGTGCGAACTCGCGCTGCTTGTTTCGGATCTTCTTCTCTTCAAGCAGGTCTTCGCTGAACTGCTGGACCTCCGGATTACCGATATCGTGCGCATAAAGCAGGCCGATCACGGCCCCGCGGGACTGATGTCTTGTCGCCATTACCCCTCCATCGTCCGGTAGAGATCGAGCATTTCAATCACACCCGTCATCGCTTCGAACCCTTTGTTGCCCGCCTTGGAACCGGCCCGCTCGATCGCCTGTTCGATCGTATCGGTCGTGAGTACGCCGAAGGCGACCGGCTTTCCGTGCTTGAGGGTCACATTCGCGACACCCTTGGTCGCTTCCGCCGCCACATAGTCGAAATGTGGCGTCGATCCGCGAATCACGGCACCGACACAGCAGACACCGGCATATTTCCCGGAAGCCAGCGCTTTTTCCAGCGCGAACGGGATTTCGAATGCACCCGGTACCAGAATCAGGTCGAGATTGCCGTCGTTGCCGCCATGGCGCAAAAAGGCGTCGCGCGCCCCTTCGACCAGGCGGTCGGTAATGATGTGGTTGAAGCGGCTCGCGATGATCGCGACGCGCTCGCTGCCGTCAAGTTTCAACTGTCCTTCGATAATGTTCATCAAACTATCCTCGATTTATAAATTGTGATATTTTAGCATAATCGCCGCTGCGCGGCGGGTGGGAGGGTGCGAAGCAACAAGCTATTCAGTATTGAAAACTCGGTTCTAACCTTCTAACCTTCTAACCTTCTAACCTTCTAACCTTCTAACCTTCTAACCTTCTAACCTTCTAACCTTCTAACCTTCTAACCTTCTAACCTTCTAACCTTCGACAATCTCCCGTATCGCTTCGATCTGGCCGATCAGTTTGTCAAGATCGTCCAGTCTGATCATATTCGGCCCGTCACTAAGCGCCAGAGAGGGATCGAAATGGGTTTCGAAGAAGAAGCCGTCGACGCCCGCTGCGGCGGCTGCACGCGCCAGATAGGGTACGAACGAACTGTCGCCACCGGTCTTTCCCCCCTGCCCCGGCATCTGAACGCTGTGTGTCGCATCGAAAATGACAGGTGCGAACGCCCGCATGATCGGGAGCGAACGCATATCCACGACGAGGTTGCCGTAACCGAAGGTCGAGCCGCGTTCGGTCAGCCATACCCCGGCTTTTTTGCTCGTTTCGTAATCGGCCCGTTCGTATCCGCGCGTCTTGAGCACCTTCAGGACCGAGTATTGCATATCGGCGGGGACCATGAACTGCCCCTTTTTGATATTGACGATGCAGTCAGTTTTGGCCGCCGCCACCAACAGATCCGTCTGGCGGCACAAAAAGGCGGGAATCTGCAGGACATCGACCGTTTCGGCTACGACAGGCACCTGACACGATTCGTGGACATCCGTCAATGTCTTGTATCCGAACGCCTGTTTCACCTCTTCGAAAATTTTCATTCCCTCCTCGAGGCCCGGCCCCCGGTAACTCTCGAGCGATGTTCGGTTGGCTTTGTCGAAACTCGCTTTGAAATAGAAGTCGATTCTCTCCTCTTCGTCATACTTTTTCAACGCTTCGGCGATACGCATCACACTCTCTCTGGACTCGATGACACACGGTCCCGCTATCAAAATCATACTTCCCCTCCCTCTTTGTCGAATATGACAAGACTCTTTTTCTTCTCTTTCGCGCTGCCGAGCGCATCTTCGGCAAGTTCCATCATCCGGTTGAGTTGGATCTGAATCCCGTACATCGTCACGGCACCTGCCGTCGTCCTGTATCGGATCTGCTTCTCCCCTTGCATCAGAGGTGTCTCGTCGATGCGCTTCTCGATCCGATCATAAACCGTCGGAATGTTTTCGGTATCGCATTCTGGCAGGAGAACGAAGATACCCGACCCTCCGAAACGGCCCAGAACATCGCTGCTTCGGACCGTTTCACGGATCGTCTCGACCAGATGTTTCAAGACACTGTCGCCCGTCTTGAAGCTGTAGCGTAGATTGATCTTCTCCAGCTGGTCGACATCGACGATCAACAGCGTCACGGGCCAGCGGTGGCGCCGTGCGAGTTTGATCTGGACATTGGCCATCTTGACGAAAAAGGGGTAGTTGAACGCCCCTGTCGTCTCGTCGAGCGAACGTGCGGCTGTCACCTCTTCCGTCAGAGCGTCGACTTTTGCACTGCTCGCTTTGAGTGCTTTTCTGCAGCGAAACCACATCGTTCCCACCGCGATGAGGGCCGTCGCGAGAACTCCGATAACACCATAGAGTATTTCAATCATCTGTTCAATCCTAAAAATGTTCGATCACGTTGCCCGTTTTCTCTTTGGCACGTTCGAGAACGTCGAAGGCACGCTCCATCAACCGTTTCAACTCCGCCGCACCGGCGTCGAGCGTCGTCACGCCACATTTACACTCGATCCTGTAGAGTTTGCCGTCGACCTCGACACGCTTGTCGGAAAATCTTTTTTTGATCCGCTTGGCGATCTCTTTGGACTGGCTCTCGCTGCAATTTTGCAAAAAGATCAAATATTCGTTCTTCGCGAAACTTCCTGCCAAATCGCTGCCGCGCATCACCTTCTCGAGCTCTTCGAGAACCATCTCCTTGATCTGAAGGCTGATATCTCCGGCCGCTTTGTTTCCCTGCATCGGATGCAGATAGAGCGCGATCATACTCACCGGCCAGCCATTGCGTTTGGCCAACAGTATCTGTTTTTTGCCCATCGTATGGAAAAGCTGCTTGTCGTGCATCTCCATCGCCGCGGAGGTGTTGAGCACCTCGTCGCACCGTTTGATCTGCATACGCGCCCGGATCAATTCCGTCACGAAAGCGTAGGAGACGACGGCCGCAAGCACGAAAAAGATGGCATACGCCAATCGTCCCGCTTCGGAAGCGGTGAGGTCGAAACGCTCGAGCCACTCGGTCAATACGGGAAGCCACGCCGCCGCACTGGTCAGGAAAATGGCGCCAAGCAGCGCTCCGAGAATTTTATATCTTCTTCTTTGCATACAAGCCCTTTCCAAACGACCTCATATACCCCCTTTGGTTTTCGAACCCTTTTTCTAAAAAAGTTCTATTCGGTTTCCACCTCTTCTTTTCGCCGCTTCGAGCGCTTCGCCGGCACGTTTGAGCATATGATTGAGCTTCGCGACCTTGCCGTTGAACGAAACCACGCCCGACGAGAAAGGTATCTTGATCGTCGATTTTTCGATTTTTGGCGGAGCCTCCAGAATTCTGGCCTGAATACGCTGAATCACTTTTTTCGCATTTTTCGCGTCGCAGTCGGGAAGCAGCAGCGCGAATCTGTCATCGTCGAAACGGGCGACCAGGTCGCTGTCGCGTACCGTCTCTTTTAAAACGGTGGCGAAATGTTTCAGGACCTGATTGCCTGCATCGTATCCGTACTTTTCATTGATCTTTGCGAGTCTGTCGATATCCATCAAAATGAGGCCGGCCGGCCAGTTGTTGCGTTTGCACATACGTATCTGGGTTCCGGCCAGCTCCTTGAAAACCCTGTTTTTATAGAGAAGGGTCGTATCGTCAAGCAGTTTCTGTGCCTCTTTTTCTCTCTCCACCTGCTCCAGCTGTGCACTTTGCCGCAGCAATTTGAAAAAAAGAATCGAAAAGAGAAGCAGATAGAGCGTTCCCATGACAGAGATGGAGAGGTCCGAGGGTTCATCCTGCAAAAGCCACTGCACACCCACCAACCCCGCAGATGCCGCAACGGCCATAACAGATGCGAAGAGCGCGATCTTCCATTTCGCTTTATCGGGTTTCAACATAAAACTACTCTAACATATCTTTTCTTAAAAGGCACCTCATTTGCTTGCCACCGCAATGCCTGCGATCACGACGAAGGCGATGCCGACCCATGTCATCGGGTCGGGGAAAGGGTCGCCGATGAGAAGTCCCAGCGCAATGGAAAAGAGGATGTTGCTGTAACTGACGGCGCCGACGATACCGGCTTTGGTGACACCGTAAGCTTTGGTCATATAGAGCTGTGCCAGTGTCGCGAAAAGGCCCATCAGCACCACATAAAGCCAGGCGATGCCTCCCGGCATGACAAACTCCCCGAACACCATATCGAGTTCCGGCATCTTCACATAGGGCGTGATCGCCATCAACAACAGCGGACCGATCGTTCCGATACCCATAAACGAAAGGACGATCGCCCGGGTGTCGTAATAGCGTTTGAGTTCTCTGACCGCCGTATAGGCAAGCGCCGCTCCGACTCCGCTGAAGATACCGAGCCACGCCGTCTTGTCCAGCATCATGCCGCTCGGCTTCGCGATAAACACGATACCTGCAAATCCGATAAAAAGCGCAACCCACCCCTTCACTCCCATCTTTTCATGTAGAAAAAGCCAGGCGAAAAGTGCCGTGAAGATGGGGGAACTCTTCGAGTAGGTCATCGCATCTCCGAGCGGAATGTGTGCGATATTGTAAAAGAAAGCGAGCAGAGCCAGAAACCCCATAAGCCCACGGAAAAAGAGCAACCACGGTTTCCCGCCTCTGTGGCGCATCGGTTTTTTCAGAAGCGTCGCCGCAACGATGGCCACACCGAAAACGTTTCTGAAAAAGACAACTTCCAGCGATGGCATCGTGTGGCTCAGAAGCTTGGCGAAAACCCCCATGCAGGCAAACATCAGTGAGGCGAAAAGCATATACCGTACACCGGCGTCGAGCCGGTTGAAACGCTCCCGCAACCGTTATTTCCCAATCAACATCGAACGGTACATCGTACTCGACGTCACTTTTTGCTTTCGAAATGTATGAGTTTGCCCCGTATGTCGCCAAACATGACCACATCTTTGAGAAGCGCTTTTTTCACGACATTGTCGGAGCGCAGGGAGAGGTAGAGCTCACCGCCTTTGGAACCGAAAAGTTTCTGATAGACCGTCACTTTCAGATAGCAGGACGCTTCGCCAAGCGACGCTTTCATCTTCTCTTTCTGCTTTCCCGTAATCGTCTCTATCCTGACCTTTCCCGTCTTCTTTTCGGCACCGACGGCTTTGAGAAAACTGTCGAACGGTTTGGTACAGTCTCCGATGATCATCGGTGTGTTGAAGTAAAGAGAGAGGATGTCGTCGTTCGCGTAGTAGGGAAGCGTATCGTTCGATTCGCTTTCGAGCTTTCCGTCACGATACTTCTTTTCACGATAGGTGACGCGCTGGTACCCATGATCGAATCGATAGATTTTCACACGCCTTTTTCCCGAACGTTTGATATCTTTTCTGAAAACTTCCGGAATGAGGCGCCCGTTGAAAACCACCCCTTCGCTTTCATATATCTCGACACGGCCGCCGCTGAGAACTTTCGCCAAACCGGTCGCTTTGGCGACCATCTTTATTTTATAGCGTCCATTCTCTTTCGTGAGATAGGCATCGGAGACTCCCATTTTTCCGAAAATCCCATACTCCACTTTATAGGTCGCATGCATCGACTCCGCATAGATCGTCCCGATAAAAATCAACAACAGTACCACTGCTTTTTTCATAATTGCATCCTTTCGACAATTTAATCATATTTTCGATAAAATAGTATTAAATTACTGACGTTACGCACCATATGTCACCATCTGCGGCTTTAGCGTCATATAAGTGCAAGGCACGGTGGTGAGGTGTAGCCGAAGCTACACCGATACCGTCGTAACGCGGCAATCGTATGGCGATGATGCCGCCCCTGCGGGGTCGAACGAGAACAGACACACTGACTTCGTTGGAAAATTTCGAACGTAGCTTCGGCTACGCCCGAAGCTTTCCGCCTCGCATTGCATCTGTTCTCGTTCGACAGATGGTAACATATGGTGCGTAACGTCAGTAAAATTACCGTGTATTAAAGAGAGAGATGAAAAAAATAGCCATACTGGGTCAGCCCAATGTAGGAAAAAGTTCCCTGTTCAACCGTTTTGCACGGCGGCGCATCGCCATCACTTCCGATATGGCGGGGACGACACGGGACGTAAAAAAAGAGATAATCGACTTCGACGGAAAAGAGGCGGAGCTTCTGGATACCGGAGGAATCGACGATAGCAGCGAACTCTTCCGTCGTGTCAGGAACAAAGCGATCGAAGCGGCGAAAGCGGCCGACATCATTCTTTACATGGTCGACGGCAAAGCGTTGCCGGACGATCGGGACAAGGAGCTCTTCTACCGGCTTCAGCGGCTTGGCAAACCGATCGCACTGGTCGTCAACAAGATCGACAACGACAAAGAGGAAGAGCGTGCATGGGAGTTCGGTGAGTTCGGTGCCAACAACCTTTTCGCCATCTCCGTATCGCACAACCGCCGCGTCGGTCAGCTTATCGAGTGGGTCAAAAACCATCTCGACGAACCCGAAGCGGCCCTCCTGGATCTCGTGCCGGACGAAGCGGATGCCCTCGAGAACCTCATTGCACAGTTCGACGAGACGGGAACCTTGCAGGAAGAGGAGGATCTCAGCGAAATAGGCGTCGCGATCATCGGACGCACCAATGTCGGCAAAAGCTCGCTGCTCAATGCCCTGCTGGGCGAGGAGCGTGCCGTCGTCAGCGACGTAGCCGGCACGACGATCGACCCTGTCGACGAGAAGATGACGCTGGGCGACAAAACGGTCACCTTCGTCGATACGGCAGGTATCAGACGCCGCGGAAAGATCCAGGGGATCGAGCGTTACGCCCTCGGACGCACGCGGCAGATGCTCGAACGCGCCGACATCGCCCTGCTCGTCCTCGATGCGAGTGCACCGCTCAGCGAGCTGGACGAGAAGATCGCGGGGCTGGTGGACGAGTACAAGCTCGGATGCATCATCGTTCTCAACAAGTGGGATGAAGCGTTGGGGAGTTATGAAGAAATCGTCGACGAGCTGCGCTACCGCTTCAAATTCCTGAGCTGGGCACCCGTCATCACCGTTTCGGCCAAATCGAAAAAGCGGATCCACAAAATCAACGACATGATTTTGAAAGTGTTTGAAAACTACACCCGCCACATCCCGACGCGCGAACTCAACGAGGTCATCAAGCAGGCGACGATCAGACACCATATTCCAAGCCACAAGGGCAAACCCGTCAACATCCTTTTCGCGTCGCAGTACGCCATCAAACCGCCGAAAATCGCCCTCATCTCCAACCGCCCCAGGGGAATCCACTTCAGCTACATCCGCTACCTGACGAACCAACTCAGAGAAAACTTCGACCTCGAAGGCACGCCGGTCATCCTCATACCCAAACGGCGCGGGGAGAGGGAAGAAGAGAGTGAGTAGTGAGTAGTGAGTAGTGAGTAGTGAGTAGTGAGTAGTGAGTAGTGAGTAGTGAGTAGTGAGTAGTAGGCGAGCGGAGCTCGCCAGTGGTTGTCAAGGGTTTTCGTCAAGTTCTTGGATTAAAAACCGTTTTCAACACGCCAATACCGCTCGCGAAACGAACCCAATACATCAACCAATAACCGCAGGCTTTGCCCGCTGTTTTAAAAATCGAACGTCAATTTGCACGAAAGCGACAATTCGCACTCCTTCCCCTGCATGACATAGTAGAGTTCGTAAAGGTTCTCCATAATGTACCCCACATCTTCAAACGCCTCTTTCGTTCCGGCGATCAGCACTTCATCACCGATCTGAATGGGAAGCGACGGGTCTGGAAGGAGCATCTCCTCCCCGCCTCTGCGTACGTAAAGCACCAACAGCGGGTTCTCCCGTTTCCACTCCTCCCTGCTTCGATAGAGAATACTGTAGGGGATCTCCTCTCCCGACTCGCGTATATGGCGCACCAGGGCATAGGCATGATCCTCGTCGATGACCGTCTCCATCGTTTCAGGATTGTTATTGATGTACTCCTTCAGAAGGTCTACTACCTTCTCTCCCCACGCCTCTCCACGGTACTTCATGAGCCGGATGAAACGGTCGGCGAGCGGACGGGCGAGAATGTTGTAAGTCTTTTTGACCATCAGTGTCTCGATCATGATGACCCGGTCGATCTTCGCCGCTTTGAAGACGACGGTATCGTTGATATGGTTTTCACGCGCGACGGTATAGATTTCGGGGTTGATACGCTTGGCCGCCATGATGATGGAGAGGTTGAGCAGATCGTCTTTGGTCGCTGCGATGATGCACGACGCCTCCTGCACATCGGCTTTGAGCAGGATTTTTTTGTCGTCCGCATCGCCAACGATCACCTTTTCGCCCCGTTTTGCCTTGGCTGCCTTTTCCGGGCTCGCTTCGATGAAGATGTAGTCGATGCCGGCACGTTTGAGCCCGACTTCGAGTGCCTGTCCCATGCGGCCGTATCCGCAAACGATATATTTTCCCTCTTTCGGAAGCCTGTCTTTTTTTCTGAGCACTAGCGGATCGCCGTAAATCCACTGCTCGAGCATCAGCAGCGAAGGCGATTTGAGCGAAAGATAGATCCGCTTCGCGACGATTTTGAAAGGGTTTTCGACAATGTCGGCACCGATCGTCTTGAGGTTTTGCGCATACTCCTCTTCGGTCGCTTCGACGATGACGGTGACGTGCTTGTTCATCAGTTTCGCCGAAAGTGCGACATGGAGGTTCATGACATCGTCGTTGAAAAGTGAGACGACGGCGTGGCAGTTGTGTTTGTGGATGCCCGCCGTCTTGAAGACTTTCGGATCGCGGATGTCACCGACGAGAGCGGGCACTTCGATCGCATAATTTTCGAGGGCGAGCATTTTGATCTTCTCTTCGTTCTTTTCGATAACGACACTTCGTATTCCATCGAGTGTCAGACGGTCGATGATCGCTTTCGTCAACGAGTTGTATCCGACGAAGATGATGAAAGGTTCTTCCATCTTTTTGATCTTTCGCTGAAACTGTGCCAGAGCGATCTGCGCGGCGAGCACCTTGTCCTGCACCAAAGAGATGATCGAACCGATAGCGTAGAACCAGCCGATGACCGTCAGGTAGATACAGAAACCGACCCAAAGACGCTGCGGATAGGTAAATTCGTATGGCGCTTCCCCAAAGCCGATCGTCGTCGCCATATAGGAGACGAAGTAGAAAGCGTCGAAAAATGTCATATGGTACGGCTTTCCCTGATCGTCCACGCCGGGGATCAGCACCATACCGAGAATCGAGATGGAGAAGGTGACCACCAGCACGTACATTGGGGTACGCATCCGCTTGATGATCAGATAGAGCGAATTGTTCTGCAACGCCGGTTACCTCTTGGACTTGAGGACGTCTCCGGTAAAGAGGATCACCGAGACGATGTTCGCCAGCAGTGCGCCGCCCGAGAAGGAGATGATCGCGGTGACGGTTTCGACATTCATTCCCGTCACATACTCTCCGAGTGCCCAGATCGATGCCGCACCGATCAGCTGGATATCGGCGACGAGACTGGTTGCGAGCAGCACGGCGCCGAGCTGCGTCTTGTCTCCGAGTTTGTAGATCGTCGCAATCAGGTTGACGATGATGGCGGCGAAGAGCTCATAACGGTTGTGCTGCTCGAGCACCGTCGGATCTCCGTAGAAAAATCCGAAGTTGAGCGTCAATGCGAGGATGATAAAAAAGCCCGAAATGACTTTTTCGAGATTCATGAAGTTCCTTTGAAACGTATTGGCGCTATTTTACTCTATTAATGGAAAAAATCGGATAAATTTACCGCCGATCAATGCTTCATTGGCTATAATCTTCAAAATTTTTCTAAGGAATCTATCGATGCGAATCGTCAGCGGTATGCGCCCCACGGGCAAACTTCACCTCGGACACTATCTCGGTGTCCTGAAAAACTGGGTCAATCTTCAAGAAAGCAACGACTGCCACTTCTTCGTCGCCGACTGGCACGCCCTCTCGACCAGTTACGAGGACAAACTCAACCTCAGACTGCTCGGACGCGAACTCGTCAAAGACTGGATCGCCGCGGGGATCGACCCCGACAAATCGACTCTTTTCGTCCAGAGTGCCATCAAAGAGCACGCCGAACTCTACGTCCTTTTGAACATGATCACGCCGCTTGGATGGCTGGAGCGCAATCCGACCTACAAAGACCAGCTCGCACAGATGGAGCACAAAGAGATTCATACGGCGGGTTTCCTCACCTACCCCGTTTTGCAGGCGGCCGACATCATACTCTACCAGGCCGATATCGTGCCGATCGGCGAAGATCAGAAACCGCACCTGGAGATCACACGCGAAATCGTCCGCCGTTTCCATCACCTGTTCGGCTGCGAAGTCTTCAAAGAGCCCAAAGAGATGCTGACCGAAACCTCACGTCTTCCGGGGCTCGACGGACGCAAGATGAGCAAAAGCTACAACAACGCCATCTTCCTCTCCGACACACCAGAAGAGGTATGGCAGAAACTGCGCGGCGCCAAGACCGACCCGCAGCGCGTCCGTCGCAACGACCCGGGCAATCCCGACGTCTGTCTCGTCTTCGACTATCACAAAGCGCTCACCGAGGATGCCGTGGTTCAAAAGATCGACGCCGACTGCCGTGCCGGTGCCATCGGATGCGTCGACTGCAAAAAAATCTGTGCCCAGAGCATCGAACGTCTGCTCGAACCGATGCGCGAACGCCGTGCGAAACTCGACGACGCGAAGATCGACGCGATCGTCGAAAAGGGCAACGATGCAGCCCGCAAAGAGGCTGCACAGACGATGGAAAAAGCGAACGAAGCGGTGTTCGAAATAAGCTGTGACATTTGAGTGAGTAGTGAGTAGTGAGTAGTGAGTAGTGAAAGCTGACGGAAATCAGCTTAAATGGGAATGAGGGAGAATGAATGAAACGATTTCTTGGCAAGCGTAAACTGGTTCGCATCTTTATCAGCAGTGAAGAGAAATACGATGGCCAGCCCCTCTGGGAGTATCTTCTCAAAAAGGCGAAGGAGATGGAGATTTCCGGTGCCACGGTCATCAAGGGTGTGGCCGGTTTCGGTGCCCACTCCGAAATCATGGCCTTCAATGTCTGGTCACTCAGCCAAAAACTTCCTCTTATCGTCGAAATCGTCGATACGGAAGAGAAAATCACCAAATTTTTGCGGCTGGCGAACGACTGGATCGAAGAGGCGTTCGTGACGATGGGAGATGTGGAAGTGATTGCCTACAAACATCCCAAACATGGAAACCCGTGATGCAGTTCGCTCTTCTGGCAGCCGTGGGAACCGGCGGTTTTTTCGGCGCCATTCTTCGTTTTCTCATCAGCACGTGGCTGCAGAAACTCTCTCCGGTACTTTTCCCCGTCGGAACGCTTGGCGTCAATCTTCTGGGCAGTTTCATCATCGGCTTCATGGCGCTCTATTTCGAAAACGTCGTTTCACCTCATCAGAAAGCCTTCGTCATCACCGGGATGCTCGGCGCTTTGACGACTTTCTCCACCTTTTCGCTCGAAACCGTCACGATGCTGCAGGGCGGCCTGTGGGGACGGGCGTTCGCCAACGTTACCCTTAACGCGCTTTTATGTATCACGGCCACGATCGTGGGAATGATGCTCTTTAAGCGTCTTTACGGATAATTCCATAAAGAACGATATTTACCCAAGAAGGAGTCGAAATGTACACCATCGATATAGAAAAACGGTGCGGATGCGTCAAAAAAGATGAAAATCTCGTCCTTCCACAATCGTTCGACGACAGATCGGAAGCGGAGCTTGCCGCACTCAAACTGGTCAATCACATGAATGCCAACTACTGCAAAAAACACCGCTTCTACGTTACCGAAGAAGGCGAAACAGTGACCATCCGCGTCGAACTCTCATGCCCGCAGGAGATCTGAGCAATCTCTTAGTGCGTGTTAACAAAAATTTATGTAAAATGTTTTCAAAACAGCGGAGCCGTCTCCCACGGTTCTGCCCAAAGGAAACATATGAAAATTCTACTGGACGATTCGCTTCGCACCCGGCCAGTCGGTACCGCCATCGCCTACACATGGGCGGCCATGAGCGCAAGCTGGAAAAACACCTCCATCGTGGCCGCGTTGTTGCTGCTTCTTGCACTTCTCGAATTCGTTCCGTTGATCGGATGGTTCGCCTCGATCTTCCAGGGTATCTTGCTCTATGCGATCGCCTACTGGATCGTCGACAGACTCAGAGGTTCCGCCGCCGTCGAAAACTTCAAAACCGCCGTCGCACAGGGCGATCTCAAAGAGACACTCTTTGCATTCTTTTCGCCGGCGGCCGGCTACTATACCGGTTTCGTACTCTTCTCCGTCATCATGATGATCCTTTCCACCCTCATCTTCTGGCTGAGCGGAGGATTCGAAGCCTTCGCACTCATCGAACAGCAACAGACCATTCAGAACCCGACACCCGAACAGACCTACGAAATGTATATGCAGGTGTTGGGGTTGAGTACACCGACACTCCTTTTCTTTCTGATCACCTCTCTCTTTTTCAGCTATCTCTGGCCGCTGGTCTACGGTTATGCACTGCTTCAGCGCTCCTTCACGGATGCATTCAATGCCGTATTCATGTTTTTTTCGACGGCTTTCTGGAAAGCGGCCTTTACGGGAAGCTATTTCAAAACGGTCTCGCTCTGGATGCTTGTAAGCCTGGGAGTCGGCCTGTTGATGGGATTTTGCCTGATGACATTCGTATTGCTTCCGGTGGCAGTCCTTCTCATCCTGTGGCTCGTCTATTTCACCGCGATCGTCTCGGTCTCGACCTACAACATGAGCGACGATATCTGATCGTAAAGTAGTTTTGAGTAAAATAGTATTTATCACAACGAAATTACGAACGAAGGAAACAAATGGTCGATCTTCGGCAACTTGAAAGAGAATTCGATACCGTTTCCGCCGCTCTGAAACGGCGCGGTGTCGACGAGAAACTGCTGGAAAAGCTGAAAGTCCTCTTCGAAGAGAAAAAGGGTGTCCAAAAGAGGCTGGAAGCGGCACAGGCGGAACAGAACCGAAAGAGCAGACTCTTCGGGCAATACAAACGTGAAGGGAAAGATCTCTCCGAACTGCAAAAAGAGGTGAGCGAAAACAAAGAACGCATCGCGGCGCTGAACGAAGAGCTTCAGGCTCTCGAAGAGAAGCTCTTCGATCTGGCGGCGACGATCCCCAACATTCCCGATCCCGATGTCCCCGACGGCGAAGACGAAAACGACAATGTCGAGATCAAACGGGTACTGGAACCCAAAACGTTCGACTTCGAGCCCAAAGAGCACTGGGAGCTGGCCGAAGAGAATGGATGGATCGATTTCGAGCGCGGCGTCAAGATCGCCAAGAGCCGTTTCAGTGCCCTTCGATACGAAGGTGCCAGACTCGAGCGCGCACTCATCAACTACATGCTCGATTTCAACCGCGACCGCGGATTCGAAGAGGTCTACGTCCCTTTCATGGCCAACGCAGACTCGCTTTTCGGTACGGGGCAGCTTCCGAAATTCGCCGACGACCTCTTCAAGATCGAAGGAGAGGATCTCTACATGATCCCGACGGCGGAAGTACCGGTCACCAACCTCTTCCGCGACGAGATTTTGAGGCGTGAAGATCTGCCGCAGCGCCTGACCGCCTACACCCCATGTTTCAGAAAAGAGGCGGGCTCGGCCGGACGCGATACACGCGGAATGATCCGCCAGCACCAGTTCGACAAGGTGGAACTGGTCTGCATCGCGGCACCCGACCAGAGCGACGAAATCTTCGACGAGATGGTTGCCTGCGCCTCCGATCTGTTGGCCTCGCTCGGGCTGCCGCATCGCCAGATGCTGCTATGTGCCGGCGACATGGGCTTCAGTGCAGCCAAGACGATCGATCTGGAAGTGTGGCTCCCCGGACAGGGAAAATACCGCGAGATCAGCTCCATCTCCAACACCCGCGATTTTCAGGCGCGCCGCGCGAAAATCCGCTACAAAGAGGAGAAGAAAAATCGTCTGGTCCACACGCTCAACGGCTCCAGCCTCGCCGTCGGAAGAACACTGATCGCGATTATGGAAAACTACCAGCAGGCCGACGGCTCGATCATCGTCCCGGACGTTTTGAGACGCTACCTGTAAGGCGGAGGGATGGCTGAAGAAGAGGTGATCATTCTCGAAGAGGAGAGCGGCAAGCCTTCCGACGAGAACGAAACGGCGCAAGGCGGCGCGGAAGAAAGCGCACAGAAGAAACAGCGCAAAAAGGTGGTTCTCCTACTTGCCGGCATCGGCGGTGCGCTCCTTCTGCTTCTGATCGCCCTCATCGTCATTCTCGCCACAAAAAAGACGCCATCCAAAGAAACGGTCGACGCCGACCACCTCGCCCAAAAGATCAAATCCGCAGAGAAGATCAAACCCCTCGCCACACCGTCGCAGCTTGAGCAGATGATTCAAAAAGCCAATATCCTCTATGCGCGCGGCAACAAGAAAGAGGCACTCAATCTCTTCGAACAGATCGCTACCTTCAGCGCTTCGATCTCCAACTACAACCTCGGTGTCGCACAGATGCGGCAGGAGCGCTACGAAGAGGCGATCGGCTCGTTCAAAAAAGCGATCCAAAACGGTGAAAACCGATGTATCAGCGCCATCAACGCCGCAGCCTGCGCACTCCATCTCAAAGACAAAAAACGGTTCGAATACTACCTTCAGATGGCGGAAGCCTACCTCCCGGACAGTTACAACTCTTCACTCTACAGCTATCTTTACGCCCTGGTGAACTACTACAAAGGAAACTATTTCGAGATTTTGAGTGCCGTCGCCCATCCCACCGCCAAAAGCTATAACAAAGAGCTCGGGCATCTCGGAGCCATCGGCTACGCCGTCTTCGACAGGCCGCTCAAGGCGATCGACCTGATGGAACGCGGTGCCACGCCGCAGGACTATCTGATACTCGGGCAGATGTATGCCCATATCGGAGATTATCCTCTCGCCGTCCAGTATCTCAAGCGTGCCGTGGAGGAGTCGGATCTGCCGCTGAAGAGCCGCAAAGCCCTGGCACTCGTGGAGTTGAAAAACCAAATGCCCCGGCATACGGCCGATCTTCTGAGCGAACTGAAAAACGATTTCAAAGGCAAGGGCCTCGATATCTATCCGGTCAAAACGAAACTCTCACCCGCCGTCTACGACATCCATGCCGCCCAGAGACGTTACTCGGCCAATGCGATCCTGGTCCCTCCAAACGCTTTCAGGCTCCTTTTCGAGTTTGCACCCTTCAAGGTCTTCAATGCCGCACAGACCATCAACTACATCAAGAAAGGGAACGCTTCGATCTACGTCGACGAAGAGAAAGAGGCGACGAAATACCTCTCGCGCAGCTCCAGCATCTCCCATGTCAATCTGCTTATCTCCAAGGCGATCAAGGCGGCGATCGACCACCATCTCAGAGAGGCCAACGCGATTTTGCAAAAGGCACTCGAACGATACCCGAACCATTCGATCCTACACTACAACCTTGGACTCACCTACGCACAGATCGGAAACTTCTCCAAAGCCCATGAACATTTCCTGCGAAGCTACCATCTCGACTCCGGCAACTATCTTTCCGCCATCTTCGCTCTGATGTGCGAAAAGCTCACCGGCAGACCGATTCCCCAGGTCGAGCAGTTCGTCAGTGACGATCTGGCGCAGTTCACCCAGCCCGATACGCTTCAGCGTTTCTATCGGGCCCTCTTCTATTTCTATCGCGGGAACCTCTCCGCCGCATCGAAGTGGGAAGGGGTAAAACACGACAACCGTCCTATCTACCTTCTTCTGGACATTCTCGTCAATGCCAACCAGGGAAGGTGGGAAGAGGCCCAAAAAGGTGCCGGAAAACTGCGTGACCGGATGCGTAGAGACGTTTTGGCCAATCTTCTCTATCTGCATATCCGGGACAGGGAACTCGACGTCAAGCGCTTCAGCGTCAATGCACAGCGCTACCTGAAAGAGCATCCGCTCGATCTCGATGCCGTCTATTACGGCAGTGCTTTTACACGGGAGAACTACATCGCGCTGCGTTTTATCACCGGGACACTCTACCCTTTCAAAAAGAGGCTGGAGCGAAAACTTCTGGAGGAGATGAAAGACCCTGCCGGCATTGTCGAATCACTCGCACTCTGCGACATCTATCTCAAATCTTACGAAGAGGCCTATGTCCTTTTCAACCAGCTTGTAGACAAGTACAACCACGAAGACAGCAGGACCCTCTTTCTGGCTGCCGTCGCATCGGTCGGTGCAGGCCATACGGCCAGCGCCTCGGCACTGCTCGAACTGGCCAAACTGACCGATCCCAACAACCTCGAAAGCCGCTACGCCCTCGGGCTGCTCTATCTGGAACAGAAAAACTACGAAGCGGCGATCATTCAGTTCGGGAAGATCCCGAACGGGACATTCCAATCGGAATATTTCGATTTTGATATAGTTTCCGGGAGATAGGAAGGTGAAAGGGTGGGATCGCCGCTATCGCGGCTGGTGAGAGGGCGAGAAGGGAGAGAAGCTATTTAGTATTGAAAACTCGGTTCTAACCTTCTAACCTTCTAACCTTCTAACCTTCTAACCTTCTAACCTTCTAACCTTCTAACCTTCTAACCTTCTAACCTTCTAAACACCTTCGCAGCTGTCGATCTGGCAGTTGGAAGGAATCATCGAAAGATAGCTGTTCAATGCGCCGATGTAGGCTTTGGCACTTGCGAGCATCGTATCGATACTGAGGCCGTGGCCGATAACGGCGCTGTTGTTTTCATCGAACTGGACATTGACGACCACTTTCGCCAGGGCATCTTTTCCCTGGCTTACGGCCTCTACCCGATAATCCAAAAGCCGGCCTGAGTGGCCGCTGATACGGTCGATCGTCTTGAAGATCGCGTCGATCGTTCCATCGCCTATGCCTGCATCGGTAATCTCTTCTCCGTCATGGCGGATCGTCACTGCCGCACTCGGCACACCGGCGGAGCAGTCGGCGATCTGAAGCCCTACGAGTTCGTACGCCTGCGGAATGTTCGTAATCTCGTTGGCGATCAGCATACGGATGTCGTCATCGAATATCTCCTTTTTCTTGTCGGCGAGGAGCTTGAAACGCTCGAACGCTTTGTTCAAGTCTTCGGGAGAAAGGTCGAATCCAAGTGCTTCGAGACGCTCTTTGAAAGCGTGGCGGCCGGAGTGCTTGCCCAGTACGATACGGTTGGTCTCGAGCCCGATATCTTCGGCATGCATAATCTCATAGGTCTCCTGGCATTTGAGCACACCGTCTTGATGGATACCGCTTTCATGCGCAAAAGCGTTTTTGCCCACGATCGCCTTGTTCGGCTGTGGTTCGATGCCGGTAATCGCCGCAACCAGACGGCTGGTCGGGTAGATCTCTTTCGTGTTGATGCCGGTCTCGATTCCCTCGAAGACATCGGCACGGGTTTTCATCGCCATCACGACCTCTTCGAGCGCCGCGTTGCCCGCACGCTCGCCAAGGCCGTTGATCGTACACTCCACCTGCCTCGCACCGTTCATCACTGAAAAGAGTGAGTTGGCGACGGCGAGGCCGAGATCGTTGTGGCAGTGGACCGATATGATCGCCCGTTCACCCACATGGCCGTGAAGCTCTTCAATGATCGCTCCCATCTCCTGAGGCAGACGGTAACCGACCGTATCGGGAATGTTGAGCGTCGTTGCACCCGCCTCGATGACGGCATCGAGGATCTCTTTCAAAAAGGGCATCTCGCTTCGCCCGGCGTCTTCACAGCTGAACTCGACGTCATCGGTAAAGGTCTTTGCGAGTTTGACAGCCGCGACGGCACGGCGGATCACCTCTTCCGGACTCATCTTGAGCTTGTGCTCCATATGTATGGGACTGGTCGCGATAAATGTATGGATCCGTTTGTGTTTCGCATCGGCGAGCGATTCACCCGCCTGGATGATGTCACGGTCCACGGCACGGGCGAGCGAGCAGACGGTGCTTTTGTCCACCACTTCGCAGATACGTCGTATCGCATCGAAATCCCCGGGACTCGCCGCGGCGAAACCGGCTTCGATCACATCGACGCCGAGACGCTGAAGCTGCGTCGCGATCTTGATCTTCTCTTCCGTATTCATCGAAGCGCCGGGGCTCTGTTCTCCGTCACGCAATGTCGTATCGAATATATAAACGCGTTTGTCGTTTTTCATTTCTGTAATCCTTCGTCGTTGTTGTAAAAAAAAGCGGAAACTCTGTCTGAATAATTGTTGAGTGGTTTAGAAGAACAGGAATAGGAGTCTGTTTTTGATCTCGATTTTCGGCAAATGTTTGATCGCCTTGATACGGCCTGTATCGGTTCCGGGCATAACATCTCCTTCTTTTTGTTGATAAAAGTATACCATATATCGGAACGTCGGAATTGAAAATAAATTATTAATCGATAATTTTTCTTTTCAAGTTTTCGGGGATATTCTCTTCTTCGTCATCATCGTATGGATTGTGCGTCCAACACCCCAAAGAATGTAGAGCGATATGATGATCGTGAACCCTTCTACAGGATAGAGGTACATCAACGACGCCAGTGATATCATCAAAATCAGTGTTTTGGTGACCATCGGCTTTTTCAGATTGAGTTTTTTGAAACTGGGATAGCGGATATTGCTCACCATCAGAAGCGATACGAGCAGCATGCCCGAAAGCAAGAGCCAACCAAATCCATGAAGTGTCTCGTAGCGTTCGAACATCAGCACCCATACGGAAACGAAAGTCGCGGCGGTGGGGATGGGAACGCCGATGAAAACCGTCGGATCGGTATCGAGGCTCATGACATTGAAGCGGGCGAGACGCACGGCTCCGAAGATGATGTAAAGCGCCATCACCAGTACGCCGAAACGTCCGTAATCCTCTCCGGCATAAAAATAGACCAGCAGCGCGGGGGCCACGCCAAATGCGACGATATCGGCAAGCGAATCGAACTCGACACCGAATTTGCTGGTGGTGTGGGTCAGGCGGGCGACCCGCCCGTCCAGACCGTCGAAGAGAAGAGAGAGAAAGATGAGCCATACCGCTTTTTCGAACTGGCCGTGCGCAGCGGAGACCATCGAGATGACGGCGGTAAAGATAGAGGCGGCGGTAAAAAGGTTCGGCAGAATGTAGATGAACTGGAAATTCCGGTTTCCCATTATCTATTATCGCGTCCAAGGACCGAATAGCCACCGAGAACTCTGTCGCCCGGCAAAGCCTCGATTTTGACGGATGCCGGAACTTTCACTTCGACCAACCCCTCCGTCAGGAGTGCCTGCACCTCCGCGACCTTGGCCGCTCCCTTCTTGGCGTAAAGAGGCAGGGCGTATGAAAAAAAGCCGCACCGCATGGATATTTCGACACGCCGCCCCTCCCAGTCGTAACGGATGACGCCATGCTCATTCAATACTTTCGCTTTCTCTTCGTCGACACCGAGAAACATACCATGCACGGTTTCGCATTCCGTCACTTCGCCCGAAACCGGGGCTCGAACCACACTGACATCCCACAGCGACTTTCGGATGGTAACGACCGTTTCACTCTTTTTCGTCTCGACGGTTTCGATCGTGCCGTCCACGGGAGAGATGAGCGCTTTCGAAGAGATGTCGAAAGGGTTCCGCTCGGGAAGATAGAAAAGAAACGCGACATAGGCACTGATTCCGATCAACAGAAGATTGAACAGCACTTCATCGCTGAAGACGAGAACGACCAGTGTCGCCCCCCATACCGGAAGGATGGTACGCCATCCATTTGCAAGGAAGGTGCCGTTGGCCCCCATCGTCACTCCTTCTCTGTCTCGGAGCCGGAATTTTCCGCCTCTTCGCTCTTTTTCTCTTCGCTTTTCAGGTCACCCTCTTCCTCTTCGACGAGCTTCGTCTTGATACCATGCTTTTTCTCGAAATTGCGGATGATTTCGCGAACCTTTTTCCCTTCGATCGTCTCGGCTTTGAAGAGCTCTTCGACGATCTCCTCGATCGCTTCGCTGTACTCTTTGAGCCGTGTGACGACATGCTTGTAGCGTTCGCCCAGGAAGTTACGGATGAACGCATCCATCTCTTCCGCCGTCTTTTCACTGTAGTCTTTCTGGCTCATGCCGCCGCCGAGGAACATGTTGGTCTGCTTCTCGAGGACCATCAGTCCGGCGACGTCACTCATACCGTAGAGCCCGACCATCGCCTTGACGATGTCGGTGGCCCGCTCGAGATCGTTGCTCGCACCCGTCGAAATCTCCTTGATGAAAACCTCTTCGGCCGCGCGGCCTCCGAGCAACGTGTCGATCTCCGCGACCAACTCGTGCTTCTGCATCAGGTATTTGTTCTCTTCCGGCGTGTTGAGCGTATAGCCCAGTGCCGCGAGCCCCCGTGGAATGATAGAGACTTTCGAAACCTTCTTGGCACCCGGTGTCGTCTCGGCGATCAGCGCATGGCCGCTTTCGTGATAGGCGACGATACGCTTCTCTTTCGGAGCGATGCGGCGAGACTTCTTCTCGAGGCCCGCGATGGCACGCTCGACCGCTTCGAGGAAATCCTCCTGCTCGACCTGATCTTTGTTCTTTCGCCCCGCGAGCAGCGCCGCTTCGTTGACGATGTTGGCGAGATCCGCACCTGCCAGGCCCGCGGTCAGACGCGCTATCTCTTCGAGATCGACATTCGGCGCCATTTTGATATGTTTGACATGCACCTTCAAAATCTTGACCCGCCCTTCGAAATCGGGCTTGTCGACCAGAACCTGCCGGTCGAAACGGCCCGGGCGAAGAAGCGCCGGGTCGAGAACTTCCGGACGGTTGGTCGCCGCAAGGACGATGATCGGCGTGTCGGAACTGAAGCCGTCCATTTCGGCGAGCAGCTGGTTGAGCGTCTGTTCACGTTCATCGTTTCCGCCGATCTGGCCAGCCGCCGCACGGCTCTTTCCGATCGCGTCGATCTCGTCGATGAAGATAATGGCCGGTGCCTCTTTTTTTGCCTGTTCGAAAAGGTCGCGCACGCGCGCCGCGCCGACACCGACGAACATTTCGATGAAACTCGAACCGCTGACGGAGAAGAAGGGGACGTTCGCTTCGCCCGCCACCGCTTTGGCCAGCAGCGTCTTACCCGTTCCCGGAGGGCCTACGAGAAGAACCCCTTTGGGGATCTTCGCACCGAGGCGGATGTAGCGTTCCGGGTATTTGAGGAACTCGACGATCTCCTTGACCTCCTCTTTCGCCTCCTCGACACCGGCGACATCGTCGAACTTGACATTCGGTTTCTCGGAATTGACGAGCTTTTTCGCGCTTCCCATTCCCAGAATGCCGCCGCCCATGTTCTTCTGCATCCGGCTCGCCAGGAACATCCAGATCCCGAAGAAGATCAGGATCGGAAGTACCCAGCCGAAAAGTACCTCGCCCAGCCAGTTGTTTTCGCTATAACCGCTGTACTCCACACCCATCTGATCCAGCAGAGGAATGAGCGTACTGTCTTCGCCCACTTTTTTGGCGATGTAGAGTGTTTTGTAGCCCCCCTCGCTGGCCATCGCCTTGATCGTCGTCTGTCCAATCGAAACGAATTTGATCTTTCCCTCTTTGATCATCTTTTTCAGATCGCTGTAGGGGATCGTCTTGGTCTGTGTCACGGGAGCGGTTCCCATCGCATTGGGATTCTGTGCACCGAACTGCCCCTCCTGCGTGCCGATGAAACTCTTGAAGAGCACGATGATCAGCAGCGAAAAGATCGCGAAAGTCAAAAGAGGGTTTCTGTTGAAAAAATTTTGATCGTTCGGATCTTTTTTTGGATTGTTATCCGCCATTGCTATCCTTCTTTTCTGTAAATTTTTGTAAGCCACTCGTTGTTGGCGATCGTCTCTTGAAGCTCAAGATCGCTGAATGCTTCGTCGATCAGCGCCTCCTTTGTATCCAGTATCCCCGAAAGGATCAATAACCCGCCCGGTTTAGTGCGCTTTTTTAAGTCTTTGGCAATCATCCGAAGTACATCCGCCACGATATTGGCGACCACCACATCGTAGCTTTTGTCGGTCCCGGGTGCGGAGCCTTCCCATATCTCGTTGACACACTGGTTGTTGAGCCCGAAATTTTTTTGCGCATTCTCCACCGCCAGTGGATCGGTATCGCACGCATCCACCTTTGCGCCCAGCATTGCCGCCGCGATCCCGAGTATTCCGCTGCCGCATCCAACATCCAGCAGCGTATCGTTCTCTTTGACGCGTTCACCGATCGCCTTGAGGCAGCTCGAAGTCGTCTCATGGTGGCCCGACCCGAATGCCAGTGCCGGATCGATCATGATGTTTCGCTTGCCCTCTTTCGGTGCCTCCCAGCTCGGATAGACGTAAAAATCGCCCACTTCGACCGGTTTTATCGCTTCACGGTATCTGGCGATCCAGTCGACGTTCTCTTTCGTTTCGATCGATGTATCGACATGCACCGGTTCGCCGAGATTTTCGCTCAGCGCCTCGGCGAAGGCTTTCGCTCCCCATGCGATCTCCTCGAGTGGCTCTTCCGAACGAAGGATGAGTGCATCCTCCGTGATCTCGATCGTTTCGGGGAAGAGTGTTTGAAGAAAATCGAGGAAGAGCTCGAGATGGTTCGACGGCCTTACCGTCAGTTCGCTGTAGGTATCTTTCATCAGTCGCTAATGCCGAGTACCGCTTCGAGTTTTTCTTTGAGTACCTGCGGTGTAAAGGGTTTGACGATGTAGTTGTTCACACCCGCTTTGAGCGCCGTGATGACTTCCGCCTTGCCGCCTTCCGTGGTAACCATGATGATCGGAATATCTTCGAATGCACTGTCGGAGCGCACTTTTTTGACAAGCTCCAGGCCATTCATGTTCGGCATGTTCCAGTCGGTGATGAGCACGCCGATCTCATCCTTGTGCCGCTGCATGACTTCCCATGCTTCAACGCCGTCGGCAGCCTCGAGAAGATCTTTGTATCCCAGTCGATTCAGCGTGTTTTTAATGATCCGCCGCATTGTCGAACTGTCGTCAACCACCATAATTTTCAATATCGGTCCTTTATAGGGTTTGATTGTGCCTATTTTATCGTTTGCACTATTTAACGTAGTTTAAGAGCAACGGCAATGACCTGCCCCGCTAGCGGCCGGCAGCTTCCCGGACTCTCTCGAACGCTTTGCGCAGATCCAGCGTCCCTTCGTAGAACGCTTTCCCCACGATGACACCCGCCACTTTTCCGGTCGCGTGCAGCGCTTCGATATCGCCCAGATCTTTCACGCCGCCGCTCGCGATCGTATCGATCCCGCTGGCCTCGGCGATGCTTACGGTAAAATCGACATTTACACCCGAAAGTGTACCGTCGCGCCCCACATCGGTACAGATAATCGCCTCCACACCGCAGTCGGCGAAGGCTCTTGCCAGGTCGGTCGCTTTCATCCGGCTCACTTCCGCCCATCCTTCTACGGCGACATAGCCGTCGATCGCATCGATACCGACGGCGATCGGGTATTTCGCCGCCATCGCTTTGACGAAAGCGGGGTCTTTGACAGCGATAGAACCCAGAATCAGTCGGTCGATACCGAGGTCGATATAACGCCTGATCGTCTCTTCGTCACGGATACCCCCACCGAGTTCCATCTTCAGGTTGCAGTTTTTCCGAATCTTCTCGATCTGTTCGAGATTTTTCGGCTCTCCCGCGAAAGCTCCGTTGAGATCGACCAGATGCAACCACTTCGACCCCATCTCCTCGAATGTTTTCGCCAACTGCCACGGCTCGTCGCTGTAGATTTTCGCGCTCTCCATCAACCCTTTGGTAAGGCGCACGGCCTTCCCGTCTTTGAGATCGATCGCCGGTAATATTTCCATCATAGCTCCACGAAGTTTTTTAAAATTTTCAATCCGTTGTCGTGCGACTTCTCGGGATGCGGCTGAATGCCGAAAACGTTGCCGTTTTGCACGGCACTCACGAATTCGTACCCGTACCATGTCCTGCCGATGGCATACTCATCGGCCGTGACGGCGTGGTAGGAGTGGACGAAATAGAGATAGAACGCTTTTGGAAGGTCTTTGAAAAGCGGAGTCTCCTTCTGTACGAAAAGCTCGTTCCACCCCATATGCGGAATCTTGTGGGGCGTCTGGAAAAGGTTGGGGTCGAACGGTACGACTTCGCCGGGGATCAGGCCGAGCCCTTCGTGTTCGCCGAACTCCAGGCTTTTGGAAAAGAGAAGCTGCATTCCCAAACAGATTCCGAGCATCGGCCTGCCGCTTTCGGCGAACCGTTTCACCGCATCGTCCATCCCGTTTTTTCGCAGATGCTCCATCGCGTCGCCGAACGCTCCGACGCCGGGAAGCAGCACTTTGTCGTACCGCTTGACACGATCGGGGTCCGAAACCACCTCCGACTCCGCCCCGATCTTCGCCAGCGCATTGCGCACACTGGCGAGATTGCCCATGTTGTAGTCTATAATCGCAACCATCAATCCACTTCTTTCCCTATGCTACGCAGATAATAGGCAAGGCCGACCAGAAGCATCGTGACACCGCCGATCAGGTAGACCGCGTAGACCAGTTTTTCGGGGTCGATTATAGCGAATTTAAAGACCAGCATCAACGCCTCGATCGCCAGGGCGATGATGATGGAGCCGAGAAAGCGTACCATCGTCTTGTGGATTTCGTTGTGCTCGGCCTTTCTGTGCTGTCCGAGTACCTCCTCTTCGAAAATCGCCTTGACCAGATCGAAGATCGCCAGTGAAAGCGTCAAAAGAATCGTCGCTTCGAACATCTCTTTGATGTCGATGTTCCATATGTTGAAATTGGCCGTGAAAAAGCTCTTGACCCCATTGATGAAGAGGATCACAGCGACGGCAAAGAGCGCGAGGGAAAATGCGCTATAGCTGAAACGGGAGAAGCGTCCGAACAGCGTCTCCCCCGAGGCCGGATGAACCATGTGAAGTAATTTCTCCAGCGGAATGTCGATCGCGACGACGTACTTGAGCTGCCCTTTGTCGTTATAGACGGGATAGGCCGCCGTCACGACCAGAATCCCCCCGATCTTCGAAGGGTAAGGGTCGGTCAAAATACAGCGCTTCTCCCGCACTGCCCTGTAGTAATAGGCACGGTCGGCACGATTCTCCCCTTCACCCGTGCGGTACTTCGGCGTCTTGCTGATATTCGCGATGATCTGCCGCCCCATCGCGTCGAGCACGTAGAGCGTATCGATCTCTTTGACCTCTTTTTTGATCTTTTTCAAAGCCTGTACGATCGTATCGAGATTCACTTCCGGCGTTCGATTCGGAATGTTTCTCGAAAGTAGATAACACAGATAGGCCCGTGCTTTCGTCCGAATTTCGGAAAACTGCTGAATCTCTTTGATGACCATGCTTTCTCCTTGGCGGTTGAAAGCTCTATTTTACCCAATTTTTTACCGAGGAGTCTATTGCATGCGTTTGCAAAGAGTTTTCGAATGTGTGAGGATATTGAATGGTGTCCGGGGGAGTCCGATTTCCCCCGGGAGTATGGAAGGCGAGTGCCCTCCATCGTGTCAGGGTGTCACATCCCCGTGTTTTTCGGCAATATGAATCGTGAAGTCCTTCTCCATAAAGTAGGGCATGTTTGTCTCTTCGTTTTCGGTGTCACTCATCTTCTCGACCGTATCGGCGATCGCTTTGTTCGCCATGAAGGCGAGAATCGACCATTCGACCGAATCGCCGCTATTGAAACTCCATGCGGCGTTCCAGCCGGCAAGCGTGCCCAAATCGGGCAGTGCATATGCAGTTGCCGTACCGAGCCACGCTTTCGAAATCCAGATCTCCCGCTCGACACCACTGTTCTTCTGCTCGATCCACGCGGCATACATTCTCAACTCCGGACTCGACGCCGAAGGGATGTAGTCGAGCCCGCCGAACGCTTTGGCTCCCCAATCGAACGTCGCATTGAAGTCCTCGATAACGGTAGGATCGTATGTCGTCACATCCGCCGCGAATGTCGTGGCGTCTTTTGTCTCCAACAAGATTCTGGACTGGTTCGTCGTGTTGTTTTCCGTCATGGCGACGAAGCTGTAGATATCTCCCGACACCGTCGTTGTCGTCGGAACCGCATACCATTTATGGACACCGCTGTCGTCGTCGGACATTCCGACGATACCGAGCGCCGAACCGTTTGCGGTAATGAAAGAGGCGACACCGACTCCATTGGCCACGGTGAAGTTGTGTTCGACGGGGTCGATGCCCTCCGTCGAAAGATTCAGGTCTTCACCCACCAAATCGGCGTTGACGTCGATATCTCTTTTTATGCCGAACTTTTTGACCGTATAGGTCGTCATATCCAGGTCTTCCACCACCAGGTCAAAAACCCCTTTCGTCACGTTTTCTAGCGTGTAGTTGTACGTGTCAACCAGGGTTAGGTTGCCATCCGACGAACCGTCCATGCCGACGGTCACCATTCCTCCGGTGACGCCGCTGATCGTGCCGGAGACGGTATGTTTCTGACGCGTCGCTTCCTCGCATATGTCGATCGTGGCGTATTCTCCGACGGTCGCCTGAACGATAGCCACTTCGTTGCCAGCGTCGCTACAGTGGACGGCGACACCGTACTTGTCATCGGCATCGGCGTTGAACGTAAGGGTCCGGCCGGTTCCAAGCTGGTTGAAATCGACCGCTTCCCATGTATCGTCCGAATAGGAATAAGCGGCCCAGTCGGCACCTTGCAAAATCAGCGTGACGGCACCACCGGTACCGCCGCCGCTGTTGATATCTTTGACATTGAGCACTTTGAACACGGTAACGTCGTCCGTATTGGCAGGATAGTGCACACCGTACGTACCGGCAGCCACCTGGCCGAAAAAGGTTTTCAGATACTCTTCGCTCCCTCTCGTGTAGTGGATCGTTCCGTTGCTGTCGATACTCCAGGTTCCGCTGAAGCTTACCCCGTTGCTGAGTCTCTGCGTATAGTTCCCATCATCATACATCTTGATCGTGGCATTGAGATCTTTTTCGATAATATGGATATCGATCTCCTTGCCGCTGACATCCGAGACACTTACCGGCACGATGTCTTCGGGAGCATGAATGGCATTACCGACAGATACGGGGAGTGCTCCTTCAATCGTCTGCGTTGCATTGCTTCCGTAGAGGGCGAGCACTTCGTCGCATCCCGTTTCCGGTATATACCCGGAGTAGAGAACCCCGTCGACGATGCCGTAAGCGTCGCGCCAGCAGTCATCCTCGCCTGCGTCGAGTTTCACCCAGACGACGCCTTGTTCTATCGTCCATGTGCCCACTCTCGTCGTGTTGTCGTCCGTGCTTATCAGCAAACCTGTGGTGGCGCCACTGCCGTTGCTGTCGAAAGCGTAGGGTGTGCCATGCTGCGTCGTTTCGTCCCACGCTTCGAACCAGTGTTCCTGGACACCGACACTGAAAGCCTGCATAAAGGCTTCGAGCGAATCGTAGTTCAGGGCCGGCGCGTTCTGGACCCACGGGCGGTACTCGTCGAAAGGCCCTTCCAGACGGGGGACTCCATGGTCGACATGGAAATTCATGCGGTAGAGATGGTCGTTCGCACCGAAAATGGCCGTCACGTTGTGTTCTTCGTCGACCGGCACGGTCAGGGTGGTGCCGTCGAGCTCTACGCGCCTGAGATCGGAAAGCGTGAAATTGCCCTCTTCGATCGCCAGTGTCGTCGTATTGTTGTCCGGATGGATCTGGTAGCTACCCTCCTCTTCGAGCACGTCGAAGCGTACCCATATTCCGCCATCGTTCAGGAAGTGCTGTGCACGGATCTTCGCCACACCGTTTTGGAAGAGGAAACGGGTATATTCGTCGTCGATATCGGACATCGTCTGCCCTTCGAGAGTCGACATCGAAACCGGATTGCCATTGGTAACCTGTATCGTGACCGTACCCCGCGCCGTCGCCTGGCCGTCGCTCACCTGGTAGACGATCGTGACCGTTCCCGCATTGGCCGGTGCGGTGTAGGTGATCGTCGTGCCAGCGAGACTCGCCTGGCCGCTCGTGGGGGTGCCGACGATGTTTACGGTCAGGGTGTCACCGTCGATATCGTCGATATATTGGCTCAAATCGATCGTCACGGACTTGCCGGCTTCCGCCGTCACGTTGAGATCTTCCGCGGTCGGCGCATCGTTGGCTCCCACGATCGTCACCGTCACCTGCCTCGTGGTTTTATCCAATGACTGAACGGTGAAAGAGAGCTGGTGCGTCTCACCATCCGCCAGGGACTGGACCGCGGTGCTGGCGTTGTCGAGCGTAAAACTCCAGCTTCCGTTCTCGTCGATCGAGAAGGTGCCGTAACCAGTCGTGTTGGTTTCGGCGATGAAGCGATCCTCACCCGGATCGGGATCGGCCACGTTCAGTTTTCCGGTCGCCGGAGCGGTTGCGTCTTCCGTCACCGTTCCCGTAAAATCCCCGGAAATAACCGCCGGATCCGGAACGTTCACGACGGTGACGGTAAAGGTTTTCGTATCGTTGTTTTCACCATCGCTCACCGTCGCGGTGACCGTCACCGTTCCATTCATATTCGGCAATGGTGTGATCGTCACGACATTGCCGCTCAGATTCACATCCACGATATTCGCCGGATCGACAGCGACGCTGTAGGTCAGATTCGCCGGATCCGTATCCGGATCGGTCGCGTTCAGATCGACTGGAACGGCCGCACTGTCTTCGTCCATAGTGACGTTCGCCGGCTGCTGCAGCACCGGCGCATCGTTGACCGGCGTCACGGTCACATGGATCGTGCCGTTGCTCTCACCACCCCAACCGTCTCGGATTTTGTAGGAGAACGTATCGGTCCCGTTGTAGTTCATATCCGGTGTATAGACGACGATGTTTCCGTTTTTCGCCACCGTACCGTGCGCCGGATCGGACACTTCGGCCAGCGTCAATGCATCCCCGTCCGGATCGGTGTCGTTGGCGACGGGATCGAACGTCACAGGCGTATCTTCCAGTGTCGTCACGTTGTCGTCGGCTGCGACCGGAGGATGGTTGCCGTTGCGGGGAACGAAGAGGTTGAACCGTTTGACGGCATTGGCGTTCCCTTTCTCGATTTCCGCTTTCAGCACGACGTTCGTATCGCTGTAGACGGTATCGAGCGCACCGGTCGACGTGTCGATGACGCCCGCCGGCTCCACATCCCATGTAATGGTGGTTCCGTCGATCTCACATTGATTCTTCGCGGAAAGGTTCAGATCTTTCGTCACATTGTTTTCCGAACCGTTCGCACCCTTGATCTTTTCGAAGGTAAGACACGTGACCGCTTCCAGAACGCTCTTCGTATCGTTGACGTCGGGGACGGTAACATTTTCATCGTTTTTAACCTGTTCGGCGACCTGTTCCGCGACACTCGAAGCGACCACCTGGTAACTCGGCAGATCGGGAACCGTTCCGTTCGCCTCCTCTTTCAACTGGCCGATGAACGCGTTCACCCTCTCCGTCGCTTCGGCCACTTTGTCAGGATCGGCCGTGACATTGACCTCGTTCGCGAAGGTTTCCGCCGCCGCCGAGAGATTGAAATCGTTTTCGGCGAGCGCTTCGACCGCCTTTTCGAAGACCGTTTCGTTCACATCGCCTGCAGCGGTACCCATGATCTGCGCTGCCGCCACGATCTGCTGCGAAACGAAGAAAGCGTCGGCATCCTGCATCGGGTCGGCACCGACTTTGTTTTCGTCGATACCCAGTGCCTGCGCGACCCTCTTTTTCGCACCATCGACACTCTCACCCTTTTCGACCAGCGCCGCCACCATCGATGTCAACGGGGAAAGGATGAAAGTGGTTCCGTCGTAGACGGCGCTGAGGCGCCCTTTGAAAGGAAGGCCCGTCGCCAGGTCCGTACCGCCCGACGCATAGATGAAATCGCCCGACGCCACCACGCCGACTCCGAACGAAAAGTCGCCGTTGGCGTCGGTCGTCGTCGTAGGTTCGCCCACATTCTCCAGCTTGTCTTTGTTTTTATCGACGAAGACATGGGCATCTCTCACATACCCGTCGACCACTTTCCCATTGATGCCTGTAGCGACGGTTCCACCGCCGCCTCCGCCACCACAACCGCCGAGAACGAGTATGGACGTCATCAACGCGACGCCATACATCTGCCTCCATCTGTTTCGCACCATTTTTCCCATCCTTCTTTCAATAAATTTCCATGAATGGGCAAGCGATTCACCCATTCGAAGCTTCCGAACACGAAGCACCTTTCGGAGTATCCTATCCAAGGTATGATAAATTTTCAATGAAACGAAAAGCAACGGATTGACTTCTCCGTCGTGAAACCTCGACATCGCCATCGCTCTGTGGATACAAAACGCTCGCCCAGGTTACCCTTTCGGCACACCATTGAATTTATATACGATATTATGTTAACATCTGTATATGTATCATTATGCGAAAAGATATGTTTTATGGATATTTCTTCTCTTTTCACTCTTCTATTTCCAATATTTCTCTCCCCTTTTCGTATTCGTCCATCTACAGACATGGTTGACTGTCGAATCGCTGGAAACGCTGTTCGAGCTGCTTCGCATACCTTCCGTGCCGGATCACATAGCCTCCTTTTCGATACACGGGTTCAGGCTCGTAATCGACGACGCATGCAACGGATTTGGCTTCTATCTGCTTCTTGCCTCCGCCATTCTGGCATACAACGCATCGTTGGCGGAAAAAACGCTATGGCTCGCGCTCGGATATCTCTTCGTCGTGTTGGCCAACCTGCTGCGTCTGTCGCTCATCGCCTATATGGTTTCGATCGATCCCCGTCTCTTTCATCTCTCCCATGACTTCATAGGGCGTTACGGAATGCTCTTTTCCGTTTTCGTTCTCTACTATATCTTTATAAAAGCCGTTACGATCGGCAGAAAGGATTTCGAATGAGAGGCCGTTTGCGAAGGTTCGGCATCGTATGCCTTCTTTCTATTATGGGTTATTCCGCTTTCGCCGCCCAAAGCGGGGACGATTACGCCCCGAACGAGGCACTCGTCGTCTACAAAGACCAATCGGCTCTCCAATCGATCCATGCACTTCTTCCGATGCAGGATCTGGCCATCGGCCTGTTGAAACGGCTCTCAGGCAGAAGCGGCAAAATCTTCGCCCGGGTACGCTCCTCCCTCTCCACCGAAACGCTCTGCGAGAAGCTCAGGCAGGACCCGCGTGTCATTGCGGTATCTCCAAACTACAGACGCCGCCTCAGCACCATTCCCAACGATCCCGATTTCCAAAAACAGTGGGGATTGCGCAATACGGGACAGGAAGTCGAAGGAGAGAGCGGCTCGCCGGGAGCCGACATTCATGTCGAAAATGCATGGGACCTCACGGTCGGCTCCTCCGATGTCGTCGTCGCGATACTCGATACCGGCATCGACTACCGGCATAGCGACTTGAGGGAAAATATCTGGGTCAACGGCGAAGAGATGGCGGGGATCGAAGGGGTCGACGACGACGGAAACGGTTATGTCGACGATATTTACGGCTACGATTTCGCCGCCCAGCCAGACGGAGAGAACGATCCGGACCCGATGGACACACACGGCCATGGAACCAATGTCGCAGGAATCGTAGGAGCCGTCGGCGACAACGGCATCGGCATCAGCGGCGTTGACTGGCACATCAAAATGATGGCGGTGAAAGTGTTGAGGCCCGATGGATACATCTACGACAGCGACGTTCTCGAAGGGATCGAATACCTCCTCGTCATGAAAGAGAAGATGGTCAATCTCGTCGCGGTCAATGCATCCTTCGGAAGCCGCAGCGGAAACCAGGACGACCCGCTTCACCTCGCCATCGAGGCGCTTGGCGACGCGGGAATCCTCTTCTGTGCCGCCGCCGGCAACAGCGGCCGAAACAACGACGGCTTTTTCGCCGAGTTCCCCGCTTCCTACAATGCAAAAAACATCGTCTCGGTCGCCGCGACCGATCGAAACGATTCACTGGCTTCGTTTTCGAACTACGGAAAGGAGAGTGTGGATATCGCGGCCCCCGGGGTCGATATATTGAGCACGCTGCCCGATGAATCCTACGGTTTCATTTCGGGAACTTCGGAAGCGACACCGTTCGTCACCGGCACGGTCGGCCTTGTCGCATCGCTCTACCCCGATGAAAACGCCACGATCCGCAAAGCCCGCATCCTGAAAAAAGCGGAAACCCTTGCGAATCTCGAAAACCGTACCGCCACCTCCGGCCGCCTGAACGCCGCCGCCTCTCTTCTGGCTGATGCCGCGAAGGTGGAGCTATCCACCGCCGCTCCGCTGCAAGGGGTGTGTGAAGGCTCGACCTTCACGCTCACGGGCGAAGGGTTCGGGCATCAACGTGGCCGCGTCGAGTTTGTCGATGGCGACGGCAACGCAACCGACGCCTCCATACGATCATGGTCCGATACACGCATCGAGGCATCGGCCCCTTCGATCGAAAGCGGAAAAAACCTTTTCGTCGAAGATGCCTACGGGCTCCTTTCCGAAACGATTACCGCAACCGCATGGCGGCCCGTAAGCGAACCGCGCTTCGTACACCCCCACGGCTTCGCCGTCGCCAACGGCCGGGAGATCTATCTCGGTGGCGGACCCGACTCGGACACGCTCGAACGGTACGACATCGAGAGAGGCCTGTGGGACCAGATCTCCATGCTGCCGGAAACACGATCGGGCGCCGCAGCCATTTTATGGAACGGTTCGATCTATCTCTTCGGCGGATACGACAACGGGGGTGCCACCAGCGCGAAACTTCACATCTACGACACGGCAACGTCCCAATGGCGGGAAGGCGCACCTCTTCCCGTGCCGCTTCGCCATGCCAAGGCGGCACGCATCGGCGAAGATATCTATCTGAGTGGGGGGATGCTCTCTTCGGAATCCGGCAGCGAAGTGGACACGCTCTACCGTTACGACACCGATACGGACAGATGGGAAACACTCGCCTCCATGCAGGAGCGGCGTGCCGCACACGCCATGGTCTCCTACCGTGGCGAACTCTATGTTTTCGGCGGCTTTTCCGACGGTGCCCTCCTTCGAAGCGTCGAGCGCTACGACCCCGAAACGGGCCGATGGGAGAAAATGTCGCCGATGCCGATACCACTCGCCTTCATGGGCGCCGCGCAAGGGTACGACACACGGGGAACGCCCACCATTCTCGTCGCAGGCGGAAAGACGGCCGATGGAAAATGTTCCGACAGTCTCTTGCTCTTCGATCCCGAAAAAGATGGCTGGTCGAACCGCTCCGATTCCCTCTATGTGCTTTCGCAAAAGCGTTGCGCAGCCTCCGCGCTCTACGTTCCGAGCGAAGGTTTCTATCTCGTCGCCGGCCTCACGGGAGAAAACGCTCCTACGAAAAAAACGGAGTCTCTCGCCATCCCCGCCCCGATGGGAAACGGTGACGTCAACCTGACCGAACCGCTGCATTTCTCTTCAACGCATGGCGGCGCACCGCTCATCGATACACTCTTTTTACTCCTGAGTTTGGCGGGGTTCGTCTCGATAGGTTGGGTATGGGGAAAATTCGAGGAGAGAAAGCCGTCCTGAATGGACGGCCTTCGGTCAGGCATTAAGGGCCAACTGGAAGAGAAGAACCGGAAACCCCTTCGAAGAGCGCCGTACAGTTGCCTTCGATCAACGCTTCCCAACTTCCGTAGGTTTTGTTCGTATCTACGGATGTCGTGGCGTAGGTCTGGTTGTTCTCGTCGAGATTGAAATCGACGGCCGCATTGGTCGCCCCCTGAAGAAGGACGCTGCCTGTGTATGGTAATGCACTATCGTTGCCATCCTGGCTATCATACTTGGCATAGACATTCATCTGACCGCTGTAGGTGACCGCGCCTCCCATGCAGGGTGTCGCGAGCGTTCCGCTCACGGTCACGTTCTCTTCAAGTCCCGTCTTCTCGATATTGAATTCGAAGTTTTCGCCGTAAAGCGCGAATCCCCCCAGATCGATCTGCTGCGCAGGGTCTACTGCAATACCTGCAGCCAACGCCACATACCCACTCGTTCCGATGTAGCCGTCGAGCGAAACCGTTGTACCTACTGTGTCCGCTACTGTGTATTTCACTGCCGTCGCATTGAAATCGACCGCCTGCAGATTGGCGTCGGCGACTTTGATTGTCGAGTTATTCCCATCGTCTGCATACGCCACCAGGCTCAGGCATCCGTCGCTTAGAAGAGAGAGGGTCGTGCTTTCCGTGGCATCCTCGAGCTGGAGGATAGGCTCGGATGCCGTCCGCTCCATTTTTCTCTCTTCGAATTGCGCATAGATGGTTGCATCCAATGTCCCTTTGTCCAGTGTTTCATTGTTTTCCATCTTCACGGTCAACTCGTCGGCATCGATGCGGTATCCATCCCATGTGCTGTTGGCGTCCTCTCCCCAATACTTCTTCAACAAAATCTCCCCATTGAACGTATAGGTATCGGTCGTGGGTTCGTACCCATCACCATTCTCCACACTATCCAAACCATAAAAAGCAACGATCTGCTCTACCAGATCCTCTAAAAATCCCTCGTACTCCTTACAATTATTGAACTGATAGGTCGCTAGCTCATACTGTTCACTCTCGTTTTCGTCGTATGTCACGGTACGTGTACCACTGACACTACAGTTTACTTCATGCGATTCACCATTCAGGTCCATCCCACTTGGCGACATACTCTCCACCGCAGCCAAGCCATCGCTTCGAAGGACATTGAAACGATCCGCCAGCTTCTGCAGAGCGCTCTTGTCGGTGGTGGTATCTTCCGACGACACCTCTTTTCCTTCATACACTAGTTCGGATCCGACTAGCCCGACGTGGTACAACGTACTCATCGCGTTTTGGACATTCTCGGAATTTTGCATCGGAGCTTTCACTGCTGTCCACGCCGGTAGCGTACCGCACGCGTTACTGCTTGAACCTCCGCCTCCACATCCGGTCATGACAACGAGAGCCGCTGTCACCGCCGAAACGGCTATTGTTCGTTTCCAACTCATAATTCATCCTTTTTGTTGGTATATACTCATTATAGAACCCAAAAGATTAAAAATTTATAAATTTTGTAAAACTTACTTTAAGAAAACGATCACCGTGGGAGTTCATGCCATCCTTATATTTAAAACGTAGACGAAAAAGGATGGGGAGCGGATTTGAAGAGGCGACCATGGCGCGGTGAAGCGATACCGCGCCTTGGCGAAGGGGTTGGAAAAGTTTCTCTACCAGCGCGAAACGAGCGCCAGATTGACTCTGGCGTAACGCGGAATTTCATCGCCGTCGTAGTAACCGGTTTTGGTGCTCATCATCGCCGAAATGTCGAGTTGGAACTGTTTGACACCCAAACCGAGGCCCGCCGTGACGATTGTGCCGAGCGTACTGTCCGCCATATTCTGCATCGCCCCCAGGCGGAACGAAAACCAGTCGACAGGATGGACGTTGACGCCCCCGCCGATATACTGGCTGTCGATGTCGTCGAGGAAGGTCTTGTTGGATGTCAGGTCGACATCGAGGGCGATGTCGAGCCAATGGTCGAGCCCCGCATAGTAGATACCAGCTCTCGCCATCGGGTCGATCTTGTAGGTATCGCCCGTCACGGTATCGAACTCGGGGGTATTGAGGTTCTTGCCGACAACGCCGACACGAAGCTCTGGCAGCGCACTGGGCGTGTAGAAAGCACCCAGGTCGACACCGAAAGAGGAGGTCGATTTGTCTCTGTCCTTGAACGAATCGCCAAGATCGCCCGAACTCGTATCGATGCTGACATGAGTATCGTAGGTCATGCCATACATATATTTCAGCGACCCGCCCACACCGATCGTCCCGATGGAAGTGTCGAAAGCGTGGCCGTAACTGAAAGGGACCTCTCCAACACTGAGCCCTTTCAAAGAGAGGTAGGTCAGGTCGTTTTGCAATGCATAGTCGAGCGAACCGTTGACGTAGGCAGTTTCGTCGGAAGCTTTATAGGAGTCCGTCGCGGGGTCGTACTCCGCATAGTAATCCGTCCCGCTTACGTTTTTCTTGACGATCAGCTGCAAATGGTCCGGATCGATCACCGGTTCCGCCGTCCCTTCGGATGTGACATAGACACCCACCGCGAAGTTTTTCATCTGAACCCCAAACGCACCGCCAGGAGTCAGGATCAGCCCACTCGTCTCACCGGACATCTTCTGCAGGATTTCGAGAGACTCTGCCATTCTCGCCGCATCGCCATTGGCCGTGTTGCTTCCGTCGACCGGGGCATTGTTTGCGATCCGTTCGATCGTTCCCGTCAGATCGTTGTCGCTGAGTGTATCGATATTTTCCGCCAGATTGTACTCGGCGACCCCGACACCCGCCGAGAGCGTCACTTCGGTCGTATAGTCGTGCGCCGCCAGCAGTGCCGGGTTGTAGTAGGCCGCCATCGAACCGCTGGCACTCGCCACGCCGGCACCGCCCATCCCCATACTCTGAAATCCGAGAGGCTGAAAACTCATCGCCTGCGCCGCAGCCGCGGCGACACACAAACCGAAACCGCTTCGAAACCATTGTCGCATTCTAACTCCTTCATATTTATAGAAAATTATCCTAATATCTATCGACTCTTTTTGGGCAAGATTTAGCCGTTGCCTTGGATTGTCACGATCCAGGCGAAACAGGATATCCCAATAACATCCATTCAATAAATATTTATCGACTGTTGACTATAATGGTTTAAACTTAACGCGTTTTTTTTCCGGCTATCGGAGTTTTTATCTAATAAAGGCAGGGTTTGGCACTACACTACATCAGAGAGGACAGTACCGTTCGCAAAGAGAGAGAAGAGGAGATCGTCGTCGTATCCCCTTCACTCTATTGGTATGCCAATGCCAAATTTCCGACACGCTCCTTGGCAAAAGCCAGAAAACTGGCCGATGCCTTTCTCGCATCACGCCCTGAAACCTATCGCGCGATTTTCGTGGAAAAAAGAGGAGAGAGCTTCGACTGCTACGCGTACGACGCCGACCTGCTCGCCCGACGGATCGACGAAACGGGTGCCAAAAACGCCCCCTGCTATTTCCTGCAACAGTTTTCGGAGCAGATGCCGCTTCGAATCGACGACGGCCTGGTCGCGGAGAAGCTCAACGGGATCTGTATCGAGATGGAGAACGAGAACACGAGTCTCCCCTCGCTGGATTCTCTCGATTTTCCAGCCATCGCCCAGCCGTGTAACCGGGCCGAGCGTGGAGGCGTGGGAAGAAAGTCGCTGACGGCGCTCGTGGCTTTGCTCGCCATCGCGGCGCTTTTCGACCTCTCTCTTCGCTACCAGAGCCTGCATGCCGTTCGGAAAATGGTCGACGATACACGTACCGAGCGTTCGCTTTACGAGATCGAGTCGCTGGTCAAGCGTTACGAAAGCACGATGGCCCGGCAACGAAAACTTCGCGATGCCATCAAACGCTCTCTTCAGGGAAAAATCGGCAAACTCACCTGTAGCGCGCAAAAAGGATGTGTTCATGAATAGAATGAAGATTATGGCACTGATCGCACTTTTACACACTTCGCTCTTCGCACACGATATCTATATCGGCGGGCAGATGGTGAATTTCGATTATGAAGAGCGGGACGCAAACGGCGATTATCTCGACGGTGAAACCTCCGGCTTCTCCGACATCACCGGCTTCGAAACGGCCCTTCGCCTCGATTTCGAGCCGATCCGCCACGAAACGGCCCGCCCCTATCTGAAACTTCTTTTTTCCTACGCGCGAGGCTCGAGCGACTACGACGGCTTCGTATCGGACGGAAGCGGCGCTACGCCCTACCGGGGAACGACGGATGTGGAGATCTACACCGGAGAGATCAGGCTCGCCGCGGAAGAGGCCCGAAGCGACTATGCGATGCGCGCTTTCATGGGGGCGGGTTACCGCCACTGGCAGCGCAATCTCGATAACCACGACGGATACGGGTACGATGAAGCCTACAAGTGGCCCTACCTTCTCATCGGCCTGGGTACGAGATGGTCGCCCGTGCCGGCATGGTCCATCGGCGCTTCGGTCCACTACCAGCACGCCATCGCCCCGAAACTCGACGCCTCTCTCGATGGCGGCGTCACACTCGATCTCGGCACGACGAACGGTTTTCATCTGGACATCCCTCTGACATGGAACGTTACCCGGCAGTTCTATCTGCAGGGCAACTACGCCTACGACTACTGGGATATCGATGAATCCGAGGCCGCTTACGGTTCGAGCGGCCAGGGGTATATCGAGCCCCGAAGCACGACGAAAAACCAGATCGTCTCACTTCGCATAGGATACGTCTTTTGAGGCCCTATCTGATCGCTCTCTTTTCGCTGTCGCTGCTCTGGATCACGGCGGCACTCTACATGGATAGCCAAAAGAACACGCTCGAAAAGGAGTATCATAAGCGAAGCACACTGGTCGGGCGCTACCACGCCTTGAAAGAGGTTTGGTCCGAAAAGGCGCAGAGGGAGGCTCTGAAGCGCTTCGAAACGATGCTGAGACTCTACGGAATCCAGCCAAAGGTGGCCAAAAAAACGAACAAGAAGATTTACCGCTTCGAACTGGATGCGAAGCGCGTCGATACGGTATTGAACAAACTGCTCAACAGCACACTGGCGATCGAAACATTCGAGGTACGACGCAAAGACGGCCATACGCTCTCCGTCGAAGTAGGAGTTTCACTGTGATCTGGCTCAAACGCATCCTGTTCACTTTGGCAGCTATGACGCTCTGGATCGCGTTGACCCTGCTCTTCGTCTCCAAGGAGCGGCTCTGCAACGCGGCGATCGAGGCGGCATCCGAAGCACAGGTGAACGTCTGTTACGATACACGCACAACCTCGCCTATAGGCTGCAGTATCGAGCGGATGACACTACTCTATGCCCACTCTCCCGTAGCGAAGGTCGGGGCCCTCCGGATCACGCCACTGGAGCTGGCCCTTTCGTCGATTCGTCTCGAGGGGATGGCGGCATCGCTTGTGCCGCCGAATATCCGCAGCGTCACGGTTCGTCTCCTGCCCGGAACGATCAGGGCGGAGGGGGACTTCGGAACCCTGGAGGGCGATATTTCATGGCGAACGCGGACCGTCACCCTCCGGCTCACCCCCTCGTCGGTCATGCGCAGGAACTTTGTCTCGACACTGCGGTACTTCAGTTTGAAAAATGGGAAATACACCTATGCCACGTCGTTTTGAAGCACTCTTTCCCATCGTGGTATGGAGCCTCGTTATCGTGCTGGCCGCCAAACTCGCCGCCCTGACAGTCGACGTTTTTTTGCCGCCGACGGCATCGCTCGAGTGTAGGGCAACCGTCGAACAGCCAACCGGCCGCTACCCTTTCGCCCATGCGTTCGCACTTCGAAAGAAAGATGCCACCAGGCGTGTCAAGCCGCACAACAAACCGCCGGCCACCCTCAAAGGATACACACTGACCATGACAGCCGTCGGCAGCCCCAGCATGGCCATCGTCCTGCACAACGGAAAAAGCAAACTTCTCACCGTCGGCGAGACGATCGACGGCTTCGAGTTGGCGGAAGTCTTCACGGACCGCATCAAGCTTCTCAAAAACGGCCGCGAATACTGGCTGACGATGAAGAAGACGAAAAGTGGGTCACTCTCCACTTCCAGAAGCAAAAAAAAGAGCGGAAACGAAACGGCCGCACTGACCGAACAGATCCGGCAGGAGGGCGATACCTACTACGTCCCGAGAGAACTGCTCGACGAGATGCGCGATGTCAAAAAGATCTTCAAATACATCGCGATCAACCCCGTCTACAAAGCGAACAAGCTCGTCGGTTTCGGTATCACCAACGTTAAAAAAGGGTCGGTTTTTGATAAAATGGGGTTACGCAAACGTGATATCATCGAAAAAATCGACGGCAAGCCCATAACGAACGAAGGCGATGCCTTCAAATATTTCAACAAAATCAACGAATTGAGTACGCTTTCGTTGACGATCAAACGCGGCAGCCAGCGAAAGGAGCTACATTATGAGATTTATTAACCTGTTTTTACTGACAGCTCTGATCCTGCCATTCGGCCTTCAGGCAAAAAAGATCACCGTCAACTTCAACAACACGCCGATCAAGGACGTGATCCGTTTCGTCGCGAAACAGGCCCACAAAAACATCCTCATCACCGACAGAATCAGCGGCAACGTCAACTTCATCTCCGAAGAACCGATCGACGAGAAAGAGCTGCTTCCACTTCTGTCGCAGATCCTGCAAAACCGCGGCTACACGATCATCGACGGAAACAACGGCTACATGATGGTCACGCGCGCCGCCAACGCCAAGAAGATGGCGACTCCCGGCAAATCGGAAGCGGGTATGCTGACCAAAATCATTCCGGTCCACTACCTCAAAGCGAGCGATGCGGTACAGAAACTGCGCTATCTCAGCAGCCAGTTCGCCTCGGTCACCTTCGACAACAACAAAAATGTCATCATCATGAGCGACTACCCCAACCATATCGAGAACTTCGAGGCGACACTTAGGAAGATCGACCGGCCGATGAAAAAAGAGATCCGTTTCATCGCACTCGACAATGCGGACGCCATCGCCGCCATGAAAGAATTGAACGCGATTTTCAAAGCGCTCAGCTCCACCTTCCGCTTCCCGGTCACGCTCAATGCCGATGCAAAAAGCAACAAAATCGTCGTGATCGCCGATACCCACGACATCGAAAGAGCCGTCGGCATCGTCAAAAAATACGACAGCCAAAACAGTGCCAAAGAGGTGATGAGCGACGTCATTTTCCTCAACAATGCCGAAGCGGCCGCAACCGTCAAAATCCTGACGGGATTGATGAAAAGTTTCGACAAGCAGACGCAGGCACACGTTTCGATTCAGGCGAAAGAGGATATCAACGCCATCGCCATCACCGGAACCCCGCAGGCGGTCAAGCTGATCACGAAGGTGATCAAGAAGCTCGATATCGAACAGCAGCAGGTCTACATCAAAGCCCACATCTACGAGATCAGCCAGAACAAACTGCAAAACCTCGGCATCAAATGGGGGTTGGCCGGGGGTGCCGTCGCCGGGAACACCCTTTTGACATCGATCTTCAACATGGGCGGCTCCTCGTTCGTACTGCCCTCCTCCCTGACCGACACCATCGACTTCGGAACGACCTCGAAGGCTGTCGCAGTCGGTGCCATCATCGACCTGTTGAAACAAAACGGTGCCGTCAACGTCGTCTCCGAACCCAACGTTCTGTGCATCAACAACAAAAAATCGACGGTCTACATCGGCAAGACGATCTCGATCCTCACCAGCCAGGCAACGGGAAACGACACCACCTCCATCACGCGCAACACCTACAGCCGTGAAGATATCGGGTTGACACTCGAAGTCAAACCCCAGATCGCCAGCGACGACAAAGTCCTTCTCGAAGTCAAGACGAAGATCGAAGATATCGACCGTTCGAGCACGGTCGCCGCCGACCGTCCGACGACACTGAAACGGGAAGTCAACACGGTCTCGATCGTCCAGAACGGCGAGAGCGTCATCATCGGCGGCCTGCTCAAAGACTACTACTCCAAAGGCGTCAGCAAGGTACCACTGCTCGGCGACCTTCCTTTCCTCGGCGCGCTCTTCACCTCCACCAACGAGAACCGGGACCAGATCAACGTCATCGTCGTCCTGACACCCTACATCATCAAAAACAGCCAGTCGCTCGCGAAGATCCAGGAGCAGATTGCGAAGACGGAAGATCTCAAAACGAAACTCACAAAAATCCTTCAGCGCGAGCTCGAAGCCGAAAAGGGGAACGAATAATGTTTTCCGCGCCGCTTCAGGCGACACTTCCCATCTATACGGAAGTCCAAAACCTCGACTTTTACATCAAAAACGGCCTGCTTTTCTGTATCTACGAGGAGAAACCCCACGCCTGTATTCGTGAAAACCCCGATGCCAACATGCTCAACGCCCTCTCGCATCTTGGCGGAAAATTTCCCCTCCTGCTGCTTGAAACGGAGAGTTACGACGATCTGAAAAACCGTTTCCTCGAAGCCAAAAGCGAAGAGAGTATCGGAGGCATCGAGGGGTTCGAAAGCCCGGAAGAGATCGAAAACTTCCTTCAGAACGAAGATCTTCTGACAAGCGAAGACTCGGCGCCGATCATCCGTTACGTCAACTCCCTTTTCGTACAGGCGATCAAACGGCGCGCCACCGATATCCACATCGAAACCTTCGAAAAAGATGGAGACGTCCGATTCCGTATCGACGGCGTATTGAACAAGATAGCCACCCTGAAAAAAGGGGCGATCGGCTCCATCATCAACCGTATCAAGGTCATCTCCAACCTCGACATTTCCGAAACACGCATCCCCCAGGACGGCCGTACGAAGATCACGATCGCCGGAGCGAGCGTCGACGTGCGCGTCTCGATCCTTCCGACCTATTACGGCGAAAAAGCGGTACTTCGCCTTCTGATGAAAGGCGAGTCGATTCCCTCCCTACAGGAACTCGGCTTCTCCGAAGAGGTCTACACCAAACTGCGTTCGCTCCTGAAACACAGTTACGGAATGATCCTCATCACCGGCCCGACCGGAAGCGGCAAGTCGACGACATTGCACTCCTTTTTGAAAGAGATCGACCACGAACACTACAACATCGTCACCGTCGAAGACCCGGTCGAATACAACGCCGAAGGGATCAACCAGATCCAGGTGAACGAGAAGGTGAACCTCACCTTCTCCGAAGCGCTCCGTTCCATCCTGCGCCAGGACCCCGACGTCATCATGGTCGGCGAGATGCGTGACAAGGAGACGGCGAAAATCGCCACACAGGCGGCGATGACGGGCCACCTGCTGCTCTCGACGCTTCACACCAACAGTGCCGCATCGGCCATTCCGCGCCTGATCGACATGGGCATCGACCCCTTTCTGGTCAGTTCCACCCTCATCGGCATCCTTGCACAGCGCCTCGTCCGGCTGCTCTGCCCACACTGCAAAATTCCCTACGAGCCGACCGACGAAGATATCCGTTACTTCGACCTGCCGCACAATGCCACCCTCTACGGCCCCAAAGGGTGCGACAAGTGTGGCGGAACGGGTTATGTGGGGCGGCGCGCCATCGGCGAGATCATCATCGTAGACGAAGCCTTCGCCGCGCAGATCAAACGTGGCGCCGACGAACAGGAGCTGCGGCGATACCTAATAGAAAAGAGTGATTTCAGGCCGATGTTCGAAGAGCTCAGGCGCATGGTGATCGCGGGGGAAACGAGTATTTCCGAAGCGGTGCGCATCGGGGTCAAAGGGCTATGACTTTCACCTACAAAGGGTACGACAAAAGCGGCAAACGCATCAAAGGCACCATCACCGCACCCGATGTCACGTCGGCAAAAGAGCAGCTTCGATACCGGAACGTTCTCGTCGAGAGTATCAAGCCCAAAAGACAACTCTTCGCCCGTCCGGTCCCGCCCGCACTCATCGCGGCACTCGGGCGGAACCTCAGCCTCTATCTCAAAGCCGGTATTTCACTCAACCAGGGGCTGCATCTCGTCGCCGAAAACTTTCCGAAAAAAAGCAAACAGCACGCCTTTCTCGAAGAAGTTGCCCGTCATATCGAAAGCGGCGGCTCCTTCTACGACGCCTTGGCCGCCCAGAGCATCTATACCGTTCCGCCCTACTTCCTCCACACGATCAAGGTGGCGCAAAAGAGCGGCAACCTGGAGATGGTTCTGCTGGAACTCTCCGACTACGTCCAGGAGCAGGAGAAGATCAAACGCGATGTCGTCAAAGCTTTCATCTACCCCACCTTTATCCTGCTGATCGCCATTGCGATGATCAACTTCATGCTCACGACGATCATCCCCAAGATCGTCGACATGTTCGAATCGACCAAGAGCGAACTGCCCACCTCGACGAAAATCACACTGGCGCTGTCCCACTTTTTCCAGGCCTACTCGGGCGTGATGATCGTCGTGGCCGTCGCACTGGCCGCCGGACTGGTTTTAAGCTGGAAACAGAACGAGAAGTTCGGCTACATCATGGACCGTCTCGTGCTGAAAATCCCTCTTTTCGGCGACATGGTGGTCTTCATGGAGCTGGGGCGTTTCGGGCGGGTGATGGCACTGCTGATGCAAAGCGGCGTTCCCTTCGCCCAGGCGCTCAATTATGCCGCACAGACCATCGGAAACCGCTATCTTCAAAAACTTTTTGGTAAAATAGCTTCACAAATCGTCGAGGGAAAAAGTTTCACACAAGCGGTTCGCGAGAATGTCAAAAACAAAGAGATTCCCAACGACTTCATCAACGCCGTGGCGCTGGGAGAGAAGAGCTCACACCTGGCATTTTCGCTCAAAAGCCTCGCCGAACTCTACGCCCAACAGAACCGCGACCGCATCGAAGTGATGCTCGCCCTGCTGGAACCTGTCTTGATGCTCACGATCGGCGGGATTATCGGATTTCTGGTCATCTCGATGCTGTTGCCGATTTTCTCAATAAGTATTGAGGGCTGAGCGTTGAGTGTTGAGTGGAGTGAATGTGCGGTGTAAAAACCTGAACGTTTGGAAAAAGAGTTGTCGGCTTTCGGTCGAGATTTATAGATATTTTGAAACGTGTAAAAATTTTGGATTCAAAGACCAAATCACAAGAAGCGCACTCTCGATTGCGAGCAATATCGCCGAGGGAGTGGAGAAAGATTCGAACAAAGAGACGATTAGATTCATAGAAATCGCACGTGGTTCGACCGCCGAACTGATCACGCAAACCTATATCGGCATCGAAATCGGATATATCGAAAAGAAGATCGGCTTGCAATGGATAACAGTCATTGAAGAGATCGCCAATATGCTAGGCGGTTTGAAGAACACATACAAGGAGAAACTGGCATGAAAGAAAAAAGATCTCAACACTCAACACTCAACACTCAACACTCCCGAAAACGTTCTGCGTTTTCGCTCCTTGAACTGATGATCGTCATCATCATTCTGGGACTTCTGAGTGCCCTCGTGCTGCCGAACCTGATCGGCAAGGCCGAAAGTGCCAAACGCAAGCTGGTCTGCATCCAGATGAAGCAGATCGAGGAGGCACTCAAATCGTTCAAGTTCGACAACGGCATGTACCCGACAACGGAGGAGGGGCTCGAAGCGCTCATCAAAAACCCCGATCCCCAGAAGTACACGAACTACGCACCGACCGGTTATCTCGAGAGCAAAACACTCCCACGAGACCCGTGGAAGCACCCCTACATCTACATCAACGAAGGCAACGAGATCAATATCATAAGCCTCGGAGCCGACGGCAAAGAGGGAGGCGAAGGGGATGCCAAGGACATCACACTGCAGGAGTGCGAGAGACACTGAGCATTGAGGACTGAGCATTGAGAAGATTTTATGAGTAAGCTTCACGCATCCGAACACTCAACACTCAACACTCAACACTCAACACTCGCGCCACTTCGTGGCGCCTTCACCCTGATCGAACTGCTCATCGTACTTCTACTGATGGGCATCGTCTACGGCATCGCTTTCAACACCGTCATGCCGAAATCCCCCGCGGAAGCGGCCCGTGAAGAGCTTTCGCTGCGGACCATCGACACCCTTTTCAAAACCTCTCCGAACTACAAGAAGCGTGCAATGACCCTCTACTGCAGCGAATCGAAAAAATGCCGTCTGACAGCCGAAGGTGAGCTGCTCTCGGTCTTTTCTCTTCGTGAAACCGGGATCGCCTACCGTCTCAATCCCGACGAGACCCTTCAAAGTATCGACTACCCCCACATCAAGATAGGCACCGACGAATTCCGCCCCTCCTTTGCGGTTCGCTGCCGCAAAGATGGCTTTTTCGATCCGCAGATCATCCGCGTCGGCGAACGGTGGCTCTACATCCACCCCTATGAAAAGCCCCGTTTTTTCGACGACCCGGTCGCACTGGTCAGCGCTATACGCCAGAGCGACTACCTCCCAGACAGAGCCGGTTATGCGCAGTGAAACCCCCGCCTTCACGCTGCTGGAAGTGCTGATCAGCATCATGCTTCTCTTCACGATGGGACTTGCGCTGTTGAAATTCGATGGCTGGATCAAAGGGGAGATGGAGCGCTATCGCGGCAAAGCGATCCTTCTCTACCAATCGACACCGCTTCTTTATGCAAATCTTCACCGGATCGGAAAAAGAGATATCACGCTCTACGATACGACCCGTTTCACGAAACTCCGCGATGACGAAATTTTTTGGCTCAAAAGCCTCGAGGCGAAAGCGACACTCGGAAAAGAGGAGAAAAAGACACTCTTTCAAAGCGGCGACCTCGACCTGACCTACAAACTCTTTCCGGTCCGGATCGAACAGGATGGAAGTTCGGTCAATTTTCTGAGGCTCGAACCGTGAAAAAAGCGTTCACCCTCGTCGAAATGCTCATCGCCGTTTTGCTCACGGCGATCGTATTCACCTATCTCTTCGCCACACTGAACGATCTGAGAAGCAGCCATGCGCGCTACGAAAAGTCGGCCAAAAGCGTCACGGCGAGCCAGACCATCTTTTCGCTGCTGACAGAAGACATCACGCAGATGCGAAGCCCCATGACGATCGTACACGAAGCGGGTTACGACCGCTTCTCGTTCACGACGGACCACTCCACCTACGGTATCGCGAGGCCCTGGGTCCACTACTACGTCAGCCGCAGGGAAAACGCACTGATCCGCATCGAAGCGACGAAGCCCATCGACTTTTTCGGAAGCAACTACATCGGCGACTTGAACGGTACCTATTTCTTCGCCGACAAACTCGCGGTGGAGTGCACCTCTTTGCGCATCAGCGACAACAAATCCCATGCCGATCTTCTGCTCAAGTGCCAGAAGATCGCGCCCATCGTCATGACACTCTACAAAGGCGACCGATGAGACGCGGCATCGTACTCTTCATCACCCTCGGTATTCTGCTGCTTCTGAGTTCCATCGTATTTCTCTTTCTTCAGCAAAGCGGTGCACTCAAGAAGAGTGTCAGAAAAAACATCGATATCATTCAGACCAATCTGCTTCTCAGCGACATGAGCGATTTTTTGAAGTCTCAAAACTTCACCCAGGACGATATTTTCTATGGAAGCGGAATCCCCGTCTCGCTCGACCTGGGGCCGGTTTCCGGTACCATCACGCTCTCCTCGGCGCGCGACAAAATAGATATCAACGCACTGCTCGGCTCGGTACAAAAGGAGCAACAGGCACTCGATGGCCTGCTGCTTTGGATGGAGAACCGGCATGTCAAAGCGCCCTCGCTGCTGCTGGCAATTCTTCTAGACAGCTACGATACCGACAGCTACGAACGCGAACGCGGCAGCGAAATACGCAACAACCGACCGTGGTTTCAAAACGGACAGATCGCGAACAGCCGCGCGATGGAGACGATTTTACAGACCTACACGACCCTCAGCGGCGACGCGAACCTGACCCTCGAAAGCTGGGAAGAGACCTTCGGATACGAAGGAGCGGCCCTCGACCTCAACTACGCCACCAGCGAACAACTGAGGCTTCTCTACCCCGATTTTCCTCCGGCTGTCATCGCCAGACTCGCCGCACACGACGAGCGTTACGCCAAAGCGGAAGATCTCCCGATCGATGAAGAGTACAAAGCCTCTCTTCTTACCGTCCACTTCGGCATCACACCCACACTCGAAACCGACACACTCGATGTACGGATCACTTTCTCTTCCACCCAGGAGTGCAGCGGTTCCATGGGGTTCTGGATGGGCGTGAAAAAGAAAAAGATCACACACCTTTCGCTCTCCCCCGTAACCTGCGAGTGAAATGGTATAATACGCGTAAAAACTAAGGCCACAATGAGAGTCGCGATCGTCCGTCTGACGGCGATGGGTGATGTCATCCACACCCTCGCTTCGATGCAGTTCATCAAAGCCCGGATCCCCGGTATACACATCACATGGTTCGTGGAAGAGAAATTCGCCGAGATTCTTCGGCACAACCCCCACATCGACACCATCGTGCCGGTAGATATGCACGGACTCAAAAAAGCGCCCTCTCTTTCTGCACTTAGAGCGATCGTTCACACTGTCAAAGCGGCCGGGCCGTTCGATCGTGTCATCGATGTCCAGGGCCTCATCAAATCGGCCGTACTCGCGCGTATCGCAGGAAGCGACGTGGCCGGCCTCGATGCGGCATCGGCCAAAGAGGGGATCGCGACGCTTCTTTACCGCTACACCTACCCGGTCGACTGTGCCGAGATCGCACCTATGCGTTTCGCGTCGCTTCTGGCCCAGTCGCTCGGCATCGAGATCACGAAAGAGATGCTGTCGAACAAGGCCCCCTACCTCTATTTCGAAACCGACGAAGCGTGCCGCACCCTCGACCCCTTTTTCACTCACGACAAAAAAAACGTCCTCGTGGTCACGGGAGCGAGCAATGCGAGCAAAACCTACCCGCCCGAAAAGTTCACCGAACTCGCCGAGCTGCTGAAGGAGTACAACCTCCTGCTCGTCGCCGGCAGCGAAGCCGAACGCGAATCCGCCCGGGCCATCGCCGAAAACTCCCCGGCCACGCTTCTGCCGCCGATGAGCCTGAACACCCTCAAATACGCCGTCGCCAAAAGCGACCTGCTCATCGGCGGCGACACCGGCCCCAGCCACATGGCGTGGGCGATGAACAGGCCCTCCATCCTCCTTTTCGGCTCGACCCCGAAATCGATGATGATGGAAACCCCCGTCAACATCGCCATCACCTCGGGGGCGAAGGTCCACCCATGCCGTTTCGACAAAAACGACCGCTCGATCGCAACGATTCTACCGAAGAGGATCGCCGAGGCGGTGCGCGAGGTACTGTCGTGATGGATGCCCTCTACCTCGCCGCCTTCAACCTCTTTCAGTGGATCGTCCGCCGCACCCCCGACGCCGTCAAGTTCCCGGTCCTCAAAGGGTTGGCGAAACTCGCCTATTGGCTCGATGCGAAACATCGCCGCATTGCGAGGGTCAACCTCGACCTGGCATTCGGCGAAACGATGAGCGACGAAGAGAAAGAGCGCATCGTCGAAAAGTGCTATGAAAACATGCTCTTCAACCTGGCCGACTTCGTGCAGAACCAGGGGATCTCGAAAGAGGCGCTGCTCTCGAAAGTCCGGTTCGAAAACGGTAAGATCCTCGAAAAAGCCAAAAAGAGCGGCAGACCCATCATCTTCATGACGGCCCACTACGGAAACTGGGAGATTCTTCCCCTCGCCACCGCCGTGAAGTTCGACCTTCCCATCTCCGTCGTAGGGCGCCCCCTCGACTCGAAAACGATGAACACGATCCTGGAAAGAAACCGCCAACAGTTCGATGTGGAGCTCATCCCAAAACAGGGTGCGATGAAACCGCTCATCAAAGCGTTGAAAGAGGGGCGTGCCGTGGGGCTCCTCGTCGACCAGAACACGACGAGAAACGAAGGGATCCTCGTCGACTTTTTCGGCAAAAAAGCGCGCCACACCATGGCGGTCGCACTGCTGGCACGGCGCCTCGACGCCATCATCATCCCCACCTTCATCACCAGCGAAGACCACAAAACCTTCACCATCACCTTCTATCCGCCGCTGGAAGTCGAAAAGACGGAGGACAAAGACGAAGATATGCGCCGTAACATCCAAGCACAGTCGGATGCGATCGAACGCGCGATCCGCAACAAACCGGAGGAGTGGTTCTGGCTCCATCGCCGCTGGAAAGACCAATACGGAGAACTCTACAACACGTGAAACACCCATCTTCGACTTTGAAACATCTGACCTTCGAGCAGATCGTCACCCTCGTCAAACGTACCCTGCTGCTGCAGCTTCTTTTTCTTTTGGTCATGACCATATTCAGGGCGGCCCTTTTCATCTCGTTCACCCCCACATCCCTGTCGGATGTTCCGATGAACGAGATCGTCGCAGCTTTTTGGTTCGGAATGCGTCTGGACCTCTCCATTCTCGGGTTCGCCTATGTATTGCCGGTCCTGCTCTTCATCGCCGCCGCCTTCCTTAAAAACCGCATCGCCCCGATCTGGCTGCAACGTGCCCTGTTCGGTTATTTTTTCGTTGTCTATCTTCTTGTTTCGCTCATTCTCGCGGCCGACTACGCCTACTTCTCCTACTTCGGAGAACACATCACCCTCTGGATCTTCGGCATTTTCGACGACGACACCGCCGCCCTGCTCAAAATCGCCCAAAAGAACTACAATCTCCCGCTTATCTTCGCGATGGCACTGGGATACACCGCTTCGCTCTACCTCACGGTACGCCAAATCATCTGCCGCCCCCTGCTGCCGGCGAAAAAATCCCACGGCATCGTCGGACAGAGCACCCTGCTCTTCATACTTTTGGTGGCGACCTTCCTGGCCATCCGCGGTTCCCTGGGGATTTTTCCCATCTTCCACTGGACCAAAGATATCTCCGGCAACCATTTCGTCAACCTGATCTCCAGAAACGGCGTCTTCGCCATGGCCAAAGCGATCGAGCAGTATAAAAAGAGCCAAAACGCCGACCAGGATTTCATCGAAGCGATGGGATTCGCCGGCCATATCGAAGATGCTTTCAAAATCGTCACGGGCAAAAAGGAGGTCGACCCCTCCGACCTTCTCGCCTCGCTGAAAGAGACGACGCCCAAAAACCCGCTTTTGGAGAAGCTCAAACCCCATGTCGTCGTCATCATGGTCGAGAGTTTCGGCCTGCCGATCACGAAGTACCAGAGCGAGAGCTTCGACATCCTGCGCAGTCTCAAAAAACATTTCGACGAAGACACTCTCTTCACCCATTTCATCTCCGCCGCCAACGGCACGATCGTCTCGATGGAACCGATGCTTCTCAACCTTACCGCCCGCCCCGGAACGATCCCCTACGGCCAGAGTATCTACCAAAACAGCTCGTTCCCGACCGCCGCGGCGAAGGTCTACCGAAAAAGCGGGTATGAAACGACCTTCATGTACGGCGGCGACCTCTCGTGGCGCAACGTCGGCAGCTTCTTCTCCAAACAGGGCTTCGACAGCATCGAAGGCAAAGCCAAAATCGCGAGCACCCTTCATCTCAAAAGAGAGGATTTCCACGACTGGGGCGTCTACGACCAGTTCCTCTACGAGTACATCCTCCTGAAACTGAAACGGGCGACACAGCCGCAGTTCATCTACGCCATGACCACCAACAACCACCCGCCATACGAACTCTACAAAGGGTACAAACCCAAACCGCTGAAAATAAGCCCCGAACTGAAAAAACATCTGCGCGGAGATATCGAGCTGATACGAAAACGCCTCTACGACTACCAGTACGCGCTCGACATGGCGGGAAAATTCCTCGATGCCATAAAAAACGGCGAACTGGCCCAAAACACCGTCGTCGTCATCACCGCCGACAACAACACGATCGAAGGGGTCATGAGCTACGACAACTTCGCCGAAGAGTCGAAAAAGATCCCCTTCTATCTCTATCTGCCACCCGCCATCCGCCCCGAAAAGATCGACACGAGCGTCCCCGGCTCCCACAAGGACCTGATGGCCACACTCTACGGCCTGACCCTCTCCGACACCGACTACCTCTCGGTCGGAAGCAGCCTGCTCGACGACACCCGGCTCCACTGCGGGCTCAACGAATCGGGCATCGTCATCTCCAAAGCAGGCGCCTTCTTCGCGGGAAAACCACAAAACGACGCACAAAGTGCGTGCGATCGTTACAGAAGAGCGGCCATCGCCGTGACTGACTATATCGCCAAATCTCTATTGAAAAAACGTCAGGATTGATTCAATCGGGGGATACACTTCTTGATATGCCGCGGACGCTGCTCCTCTTCCGGCGGCAACTGCATATAGTCACCATATGTCGTACGAAGATAATAGTCCCAGTTTTTCGGAACGGGGAAATCGCCTTCGACAAAAGGAAGATCGTCGAGAGGGAAAAACTCTTTTTTGTCGTAAACTCTCGTCAAGACACAATCGAGCCCAAAGCCGATCACTTCACTATTTTCCCTGTTTGTTTTTTCGATCATCCTCTGCAGCGTATTTTCCAAAAAGGTGTAAGAAAAAAATGGGCCGAGCAGAAAATAGATCACATTTCCATCCTTGAACAACCCCTTTTTTTCCAGTTTGAATTTTTGAAACTTGATGATCTTTTTACTCAAATACTTGTAGAATTTTCTTTTCGATTTTTCCGAAGGGAGGTGATCGTAGGGAAAAATATCGACAAAAAGCCCCAAATGGTAGGGTTCGTCTCCGCTTTCGAAATCCTCCAGGATCAGACTGTTTTTGTCTCTCACTTTCATACGTGCGACCAGGTTGAAATAGCCCGGGTCCGTCTCTTTCGTCTGCAGAAACATATTCTCCGGCAGCTCTTTCGGAGCCACTTCCATAAAACGGGTATAATCCTCCCGCATCATCGCGATATCGATATCATCATCCCACGGGATGAATCCCTGGTGACGTACGGCTCCGAGCAGCGTGCCACCGTCGAGCCAATACTTTATATCGTGTTTTTTGCATATTCTGTCGATCTCTTTGAGAAGATCGAACATGACAGCTTGCGCATCCTTCAACAGTTCGTCCGAAATGACGAAATCGTTTTCATTTTGTTGTACAGTTTCATTCACGTGATTTTCCTATCGATTCTATGCCAAATCGTTTTTCAGCTGTTCGAGCACTTCAAACGCCTTCAAAAGCTCTTCTTTGGAGACCGATACGGAGGTCAGAACGTTTTTCAATTGCGACGAAGAGATGCCTTTGGTCCGTTCCAGATAGACAACCTCGCAATACTCTTTCAGAAAATCGAACTTACCCGCCCAATCGTTTCCAATCGCGAAAACATCGACATTCAAACGCCTGATATCGTCGATCTTCTGATCCCAGCTTTTTTCCGGAATCACCTCATCGACATATTTGATGGCACCGACTATTTCCGCTCGCTGTTCATACGGAATCAAGGTTCTCTTCCCCTTCAATGCATTGAATTCATCTGTCGAAACACCTACGATCAGCCGGTCACCCATCTCCTTCAGTCGTTTCAACAGTTTCAGATGCCCTATATGAAACAGATCGAACGTTCCATATGTGATAATCGTTTTGCCCATTTACTAATCCGCCCTGCCTTTGTCGTATGTTTCAAATAAATTTTATGAAAAATTTCATTATTATACCCTCTGAACCACCTATCTGCAAATATGCTAAAATATCGCTTTATTTAGAAACTATCTCACACCAGACAATTAAACGGAGCGCTATGCAGATCGATGAAATTTTCGAACATGTCTATGTCATTCATGTCAGAAAAGGGTATGAAGAGAGAAAAAAACATATCGACAAACATCTTCCCCAAAGGGATATACCGCATTTCAACTACATATTGGACGGCGATATTTCCGATTTGACCGACGATATCATCGAAAAGCATTTTGCAAAAGGAGATATCTTCAAAGAGGGCAAGGCGGCGATGTCATGCACCTACAAACACATTCTTGTCTACAGAGAAATGGTTCAAAAAGAGATCCCCTACGCGCTCGTATTCGAAGACGATGTCATTCTGAAAAAGAATTTCAGGAAAAAATTGACCCGCTACCTGAAAGATTTCACGGAGACGGCCCCTTTTCTCATCAATATCGAAGAGGCTTTCGAATATGTCCCCCTCTATTTCAGAAAAAGAGACAAATATCTCTATAAAGCGAAGAAAACCAAAAGAACGGGAGCCTATATCGTCAATCTGGAGGCGGCGAAAAAGATGCTCGAATTTCTCGAGCTCAACAAATATGACTACCCTATCGACCATATGCACACCAAAATGTCACAGCATGGTTTCATCGATATCTACTGGCTTCAACCTCCCCTCGCCCTCCAAGGCAGCAAGAACGGAATGTTCGACTCTTTCCTGAGTGGAAACAGACGCACCGGAGTCGCCGGACAGATCGCCTGGTTTTTCAAACAGAGATACCATGAGTACGTCACCACGAATCTGAGCAAAAAACGCATCGAAAACTTCATAATGGATCGATCGTGAAAAAAATCAGCGGACTGGTTATCACGTACAACGAGGAAAAAAACATCGAAGCGTGCCTCGCCTCGATGTTCCAGGTATGCGACGATATCGTCGTCGTCGACTCCTACAGCGAAGACGGAACCATCGAACTCGCCGAAAAAATGGGGGCTCTCGTCATCCGGCAGGCTTTTTTGGGGGACGGGCCTCAACGCAGTATCGGCCTTCCCCACTGCAAACACAAATGGGTGCTGAATCTCGATGCCGACGAGCGCCTCGATAAAGATATGGTGAACGCCATCCGGCAGATCGACTTCGAAAACACCCCCTACGAAGCATTCGAATTCAAGCGGAAAAACTTTCTCAACGGCAGATGGATCCGCTATGCCGGATGGTACCCGGACTATGTCCGCCGCCTTTTCGACAAAACCAAAACAGACTTCAAACCGGTCAAAGTCCACTCGAAAATCGAATCGGAAAACTACGATCGACTCGACGCACACATCGTTCACTATACCTACGACTCGATCGAGGAGATGATGTCAAAACTCAACAGCTACTCCAGCTGGTCGGCACAGGAACTCTACAAACACGGTAAAAGCGCCTCTCCCTTTTCACCCTTTTTCCACGGCCTTTTCTCGTTTGTCAAATTCTACGTTTTCAAACTTGGATTCCTCGAAGGCCTGGATGGCATGACCATCTGCATAGCGAAATCGACGGCTTCCTATCTCAAATACGCAAAACTCATCGAACTTCATCGAAAAGCGATTAAAACAAAGTAGACCATGCAAAACAAAAAAAACATTACGACCCTGACACTCTTTTTCAAAGCCAACTTTTTTGTCACGACACTCTTTTTTCTCCTTTTCCTGATCTTCAACCACGACAACGATACGCTGCTTTTCACGGTTCCGGCCGCCCTCTCCACCTCGGCGATGCTCTATCTGGCCTATTTTCTCCTGCTGCGTCCATTGTTCCGTTTCGAGAAGGTGATGCTGCCGCTGCTTGTCGCTCTCTTTACACTGACGAACTTCGCCTTGCTACTCGACTTTTTCATCTTTCGTATCTGGAAGTTTCACATCAACGGAATGGTGCTCAACATCCTGATGTCGCCGGCCGCGTTCGACAGCATCCAGACCGGCTCGGGCCCCGTTCTCATCACCATTGGCTACTTTGTCGCCTTTGTCACCTTCGAACTCTGGCTTCTGCGTTTTCTGAAGAGAAAAGAGGCACCCCTTCTTGAAGGCTGGAACCGAACATTCAACCGTGTCGTCGCACCCATCGTCCTGCTCGTCGCACTGACGGAGAAGGTCTACTACGGTTTCGCCAACATGTACGCCAACGACAAGATCCTGGAGAGCACCAAGCCGATCCCACTCTACCAGCCGCTCACCTTCACACGGTTCATGGAGAAGCGCTTTGGACTCCATGCGGCCGAACGCAAAAGTGCCGACGTCGGTGTCAAAAGCGATGCCAAAGTCGTCTACCCGCTCAAACCCATCGAGATTCCGCACCCCAAACCCGTGCATATCTTCATCTTCGCCTCCGACGCCGTACGCAACGACATCCTCGATGCCGCCGTCACCCCCAACATCCTTCGCTTCAGCCAGGACGCACTCTGGTTCACCAACAACCGAAGCGGCGGCAATACGACACGCTTTGGCATCTTCTCGCTCTTCTACGGACTCAACTCCGCCTACTGGTTCACCTTTCTCAACGCCAAAACGGGCCCGGTCTTTTTCAAAGCGCTCGAACGACTGGACTACGACATCGGCATCTTCTCGAGTACCGACACCAGCTGGCCGGAGTTCAAACAGACCGTCTACTACGATGTGAAAGAGCGTATTCACGACCAGTTCCCCGGCCTTCCCTGGGAAAAAGACAGAGCTCTCACCCAAAGCTGGCTGAAGTGGATCGACGACAAAAACGGCTCGCAGCCGATCTTCTCCTTCGTCTTCCTCGACGGCCCGCACGGCAACTCCTATCCCGAAGATTTCGCGAAATTCCAGCCCGACGGTGCCGGTGAGGTCAACTACGCGACGGCGAGCGAAGAGGACCGCACCGAACTCTTCAACCAGTACAAAAACGCCGTCCACTATTCCGACCACCTCATCGGAATGATGATCGAAAAACTGAAAGCCAAAGGACTCTACGAAAACGCCATCGTCATCTTCACCTCGGACCACGGACAGGAGTATTACGAGTTCGGCCTGCTCGGCCACAACAGCGCCTTCGACATCGAGCAGACGAACTCCCCGCTCATCATGAAAGTCCCCGGCCTCGCATCCCGAAAGATCGACACACTCGCTTCGAGCATCGACCTGATGCCGACCCTGATGCGAAAGATCGGCGTCACGAACGACTTCGCCGACTTCTCCAACGGCAAAGACCTTCTCGCGGACGACTACCGCAGAGATTTCACCACCTGCGGCAACTGGTACAAAAACGCCATCATCACACCGAAATACACCCTCGTCTTCTCGAATCTTCCGAACGAGATTCTCAAAACCCGGGTCTACGACACCATTACCTACAAACCGATCCCCTATCCTAAAGACCCCAACGCCAACCGCTACATCCTCGAAGTGCTCAACCAGAACCGAAGGTTCGTCAAATGAAACTGCTCATCGAACTTCCCACATGGCTCGGCGACGCCGTCATGACGACACCCGCGCTCGAAAACCTTTTCGCCGCCTACCCGGATGCCGAGGTGACGCTTCTGGGCTCCTACGTCAGCACCGAAGCGTTGAAAGCGCATCCACGTGTGGACAGCGTTATCGTCGACAAGACCAAAGCGGACGGTTTCCGCCCCCTGAACGTCTACAGACTTGCCAAAACCATCGGCCCGCACGATATCGCCGTAAGCTTCCGCAGCCACCTCTATTCCAAAGCCCTGCTCTATCTCACCGGCACCCCAAAAAGATACGTTTACGACAAAAACCTTCTCACCCTCTCACCTTCTCACCCTCTCACCACCACTCACCAGGTCGAAAAATACCAGGCATTCATCGACATCGTCACCGGCCGAAACGACACCCCCGGCCCTTTACGGCTCGACTGGCCCATCAAACGGTTCGAACGGCCGGCCATGGGCATCAACCCCGGTGCCACCTACGGCAGTGCCAAACGGTGGTACCCCGAAAAGTTCGCCGAGGTGGCCGCAGCGCTCGCCGGCCGGTTCGACATCGTCATCTTCGGAGGCCCGGCGGAAACAGACATCGCGGGTGATATCGAGAAGATGGTTCGTGAAAAAGGCATAAAAAACGTCACCAACCTCGCCGGAAAAACGACGATCCCTGAACTCTGCAGCACGATCGCCGGACTCGACCTCTTCATCACCGGCGACAGCGGGCCGATGCACGTCGCCGCCGCCTACCAAATCCCTACCGTCGCGATCTTCGGCCCAACAAAGCACAAAGAGACCTGCCAGTGGATGAATCCCGAAAGCGTCATCGTCCGTCACGATCTCGAATGCGCACCCTGCATGAAACGGACGTGTCCCATCAAAACGCATGAATGCATGAAAGGGATTTCGGCACAGGAGGTCATCGACGCCGCCCATGGTATAATAGGGGAAAAAAACGGAGCGTAAAATGCGAGCCGCACGAGATTACAAACCGCACTACACCTACAAAGACTACAAACATTGGGAGGGGCGATGGGAGATTATCGACGGTGAAGCATTCGCCATGAGCCCGGCGCCCATGCCTTCACATCAGTCAATTAGTGCCAAAATTTCGGCTCAACTCGTTGTATCCCTTGAAAAGTGTGAAGCGTGCCATGCCTATCTACCCATCGACTGGCACATTACCGAAGACACGATCGTCCAACCGGACAACCTGGTGCTCTGCTACAAACCGGCCGGAAGCTATATCACCAAAGCGCCTTCGCTCATCTTCGAAGTCGTCTCCTCTTCAACGGCCGCCAAAGACGAGCACCTCAAATTCGACCTCTACGAGCGCGAAGGCGTACTCTACTACGTCATCGTCTACCCGAACGAAAAGATGGCCAAAGTCTTCAAGCTCCACGAAGGCCGCTACGTCAAAGCGCTCGACGCGACGGACGAAACCTTCACCTTCGATCTGAAGAAGTGCACGATCGATTTCGATTTCTCGAGAATCTGGGAGGAGTAGCCCCCATCCCGTTTTACCTATCGGCTACCGGTACTCGTTGTCGATCAGCTGACATAGGATATGGCCGATGAGGATGTGCATCTCCTGGATGCGTGCCGTATCGTCTGAAGGGACGATGATGTTGAGATCGCAGACATCGTTCATCTTTCCGCCCCCTTTACCGCTCAGCCCCACGGTACGGCATCCGATCTCTTTGGCCTTTTCCAGCGCATAAACGACATTCACACTGTTGCCGCTGGTCGAAATCCCGATCATCAGATCACCCGGCTGTGCCAGTGCTTCGGCCTGACGCGAAAAAACGTGCTCGTACCCGTAATCGTTTCCGATCGCGGTCAGCGCGGAAGTGTCGGTCGTCAGTGCGATCGCGGGAAGGCCTCTTCTCTCCACCTTGTAGCGCCCCGTCAGTTCGGCCGCGATATGCTGGGCATCGGCCGCACTGCCGCCGTTACCACACAGCAGGATTTTGTGCCCCGCTTCGAGTGTTTCGGTCGCGATCACACCGGCGGTGTAGATGAAGTGCTGAAGCCCTTCAACCACCGATTCAAGTGTCTTTCGATGCGCTTCGAGCTCTTTTTCGATCACTGTCAACATCTCGGTTCCTTAAAAGTAGAAACGGACACCCGCATACCATCCGTCATTGAAATTCTTGCTGTCGTCTTTATATTTGAGGTCGATATTTCTATACCCCGCATAGATCGTCGCATTGGGAATCAGCTTGCTTTCGACTCCGAATCTGTAGCCGCCATAACCCTTTCCGTCGGAGAAGACCAGCGGATCGGGTGCCGCATACACCTCCCCGCTCAGGCTCACCGGCCACTCCACAGGGACCCGGTAATGCACCGTCAATCCCAGAGGGACCGCCACATAATCCTCCGCCAAAGCGGCTTTGATACCGATGCCGAAACGCAGGCGCGTAAAATCGCCCAGCGTACCCGTCGCAAGGTAACCGAACTCCACAAGGTTCTTTCCGCGGGTATGGCTCTCGCCGCTGTAGAGATAGGCCGCATGCAGATAGTTCCTGCTGCTTCGGCCGTCATAATCGAAACTCTGCCCCAGCTCATACTTTCCGGCGATTTCGATATCGTCCGAATTGAGGTCGATCTCCGCACTGTTTTGCGCCATCAGCGGCAGTGCCGCCAACAAAGCCGCTCCAATCGTTTTCTTCAGCATCTCACTCCCTTTTGTCGTCATTGATTTTTTCGATAATTTTCGTCGTACTCTTTCCATCGACGAAGTCGACAAGCCTCACCTCTTTGGCGATATCGCTGCCGACCACCTCTTTGCCTTCGTAGTCTCCCCCTTTGACAAGCACATCCGGTTCCACAATTTTGATGAGATCGTAAGGCGTATCTTCGTCGAAGATCGTCACGAAATCGACAGCATCGAGCGCCGCCAGCAGATAGGCACGGTCATACTCCGGATTGACCGGCCGGCTCTCGCCTTTTAGACGCCGGACCGATGCATCGGAATTGACCCCCACGATCAGTGCATCCCCGAAGCTTTTCGCCTTTTCCAGATACTTCACATGCCCCAGGTGAAGTATATCGAAACAGCCGTTGGTAAAGACGATCCGTTTGCCTTCGTTTTTCAATCGTTCGACACTCTGAGCCAGCGCTTCGCGGCTCTTGATGCGATGCTCCGTCGTCGATTCGTGCAACGTCGTCTCATACTCGATGATCTCGTCCCACGACGCCGTGGCACTCCCGAGTTTGCCGACGACCACCGCAGCCGCCGCGTTGGCGATACGCGCCGCCTCGTCGATATCGCCGCCCGCCGCCAGAACGAACCCGAGCGTCCCGAGCACCGTATCGCCCGCACCCGTGACGTCGTAGACCTCTCTGGCCACCGTCGGGATCGTCCGCATCGTCTCGTCGAAGATCGCCATTCCCTCTTCCGAAAGCGTGATCATCGCCATATCGAGGTTCAACTCGTTTTTGAGCCAAAACCCCGCTTTGCCAAGCGACTCGGTATCGACGATATCGATCCCCGTCGCTTCGCTGGCTTCCTTTTTGTTCGGTGTCACCAGCGTCGCACCACTGTACTTGGCGTAATCTTTTCCCTTGGGATCGACAAGCACCTTCACACCGGTCGCTCGCGCCATTTGGATAATCTGCTGCGTCAAACGTTCGCTCAACACCCCTTTGCCGTAATCGGAGAGCAATATGATATCCGTGACAAAAAGCTGCCGCTGGACGGAAGCCAGAATCTTCTCCTCCGTCTCTTTCGTTATATCCTGTCGCGTCTCGCTGTCGAAGCGGATCACCTGCTGATGCGAAGCGATCACCCGGCTCTTGCGTGTCGTTTTTCGCTCCGGCTCGGCAACCAGCGCGTCGGTTCGCACACCGAGAGACTTCAGCATCTTCGCCAGCCGCTTGCCGTTTTCATCCTTCCCGATCGCCGAAGCGACACTTACGTCCGCACCCAGGGCGATCAGATTGTTCACCACATTCCCCGCACCGCCCAACACTTCGCTCTCTTCCTGCACATCGATGACCGGTACCGGCGCTTCGGGAGAGATACGGTCGGTCTTTCCCCAAAGATAATGGTCGAGCATCAAATCGCCAACGACGAGAATCGAAGGACGAACGGCGGCGTATTTACGCATACGCACTCCTCGATGAGGAGGTGGGAAGGTGAGAAGGTGGGAGGGTGAGAAGGTTTTTTCCATTCAACTTTTGTCTCTCACTGTACACGAAAGCTCCTTTTAAGGCTTTTGATCATTCTATGCACCCTATCGGTCTCCTGCAGCCACTTTTTACCCTGTATCTTTTCGATATATTCGATCTTCATGCCGATATAAACCTGCGTTTTCAATTCGGCTGCGGAAGCTTGTGCGATATCCAAAAATCGCCAGCTCTCCTTGTCGGATTCCCTTTCTACACCTTCAGCTATATTGCTGGGGATCGAAAGAGCCGATCGAGTGATCTGATCTTTGAACCCATAATCTCGACACTCCCTCAAGCCCATATAAATTTCGCTGCTCAATGCACACGAAATTTTCCAGACATCCAACGTTTCACACTTCATACCTTACCTTCTAACCCTCTCACCCTCTCACCTCTTCTTCAAAGAGTCTCCGAATCTCCGGAATATACCGCCTGATCCCCTCCTCCAGTGTCACTTCCGGCTCGTATCCCAGAAACTCTCTTGTGGGTTCGATATCCGCTTGCGTGAAGAATTGATACTGTCCGATATAGGGGTTGGGAATATACTCGCACGGCAGGTGCGTTCCAAGCTCTTTTTGCAGAATGTCGACGATATCCTGAAAGCTTCTCGCTTTGCCGGTTCCGACATTGTAGACACCGCTCTTTTTCGGGTTGCATGCTTTGATATTGGCTTGAATGACATCGTCGATATAGATAAAGTCGCGCAGAATCTTGTCGGACCCTTCAAAAAGGCGCGGATTTTTGCCCACCAGGATCTGATGGCCGAACTGCAATACCATCGATGCCGTTTTGTTCTTGAAAAACTCGCGCGGGCCGTAGACGTTGAAGTAGCGCAGGCCGACGATGGGCAGGCCGGTTCTCTTCATCCAGTCATAGGCCAGATGGTCCATCGCCAATTTGCTGAAGCCGTAGATGTTGGCCGGGTCTTCGCGTCCGACCGTCTGCGGGGCCGGTGCGTTGCCGTAAGTCGCGCCCGAACTGGCGTAGATCATCGCCGAACCCATCTCTTTGGCCATCTTCAGCAGATCTTTGAAAGCATTGAGATTGGTGTCGATCATGATCTTCTGATCATACACCGTCGTATCGCTGATCGCCGCTTCGTGGAAGATGTAGTCGAACTTGAAATCCCGTAGCCGCTCCAGATCCTCTTTTTTCGTGATATCTCCGGCGATGATCTCTCCGGTGAAACCTTTGAGGTTTTTGTAGTGCCCGAAGCTTTTCAGATTGCCGTTGGAAAAGGTCTCACCCGTGCGAAAAAGGTCAAATACCACGACCTTTGCATCAGGATGGTTCTCCTGAAACCAAAACGCCAGATTGGAGCCTATGAAGCCGGCTCCACCGGTGATGAGAATGGTCTTTTTGTTAAAATCGATCATAGTTCAACTCGCTTTTTTGATATCTTCATACTGGGCCACTTCGATCATCGCATGCCTGCCGCGGGCCTCGTCGACGATCCGTTCGAGTGTCTCCGCCGTCTCCTCCTTCATCCACTCTTCCCCACACTGTTCGCAAACCATGGCGGGCACGCCGCGCACCACGACGACGCCAAATCCCAGATCCACCGTAAAAGTCGTCTTGCCGGGCTTCATCTCGCCCCCACATAGAGCACATCGGCTTTTTCGCATCATCTTCTCCTCGTTCTCAAATCCGGTTCGAAATATCTCGTATCGGGGCGGTAGGCCGTCACGATGTAACACATCTCTCCAACCTCGTCATATGCCGCGACGACGTGCAGAGGCTCCTCGCTCTTATCGAGCAGAAGTAGACTGGGAAACGGCCGGTCGTTATCGTACCGCTCGATGACCATTCCACACAGGAGAGCCTTTCGCACCCTTTTTCGGGAGATGCCCCGCTCCAACATACGCTGCAAGGCGTGCTTTTGCCACATGATGCGATCCGACACGAGAGCTTCACGAATCTTTTCTACAATTGTATCACTTTCCCACTCGTCCAACCGCCAATCGATGGAGCTGTTTCTTTCGACAAAGCGCGTATGCCCCACCCCGGCTCTCTTGGCCGCTTCGATATCGCCGGGTTTGTCACCGAGCATCCAGGAGTGTTCCATATCGATCGCGAAACGCTCTTTGGCCGCCAGGAGCATCCCCGGCATCGGCTTGCGGCAGTCGCACCCCTCTTCCGGATCGTGCGGGCAGTGGAAAATCTGCGAACGGTCGATCGCTATGCCCGCCTCCCGCATCTTTTCGAGCATGTAGTCCGTCAGTCTCTCGAAATCCTCCGACGAGTAATACCCGCGCCCAATCCCCGACTGGTTGGTCACGATGATGGGCAGATACCCCTTTTCCTGGGCATCTTTTATAAAATCCAAAATCCCATCGACAAATTCGAAATCTTCGATACGGCTCACATACCCGTGATCGATGTTGATCACCCCGTCGCGGTCGAGAAACAGCGCTCTTTTCATCGCTCGAGCAACCATGCCAACGCCATCGTCAGAACGATCACCCCGGCCCACACCAAAAATCCCGGCAGCGCCGCCGTATTGATCACATACCCTCCCGTCGGCATACCCGCTGGTATCATCTCTTCAATCCTTCAATCGATAGCTTTTTCTATAAAACGCAGATACTCTCGAATCTCTTCCAACTTTTCCAGAGCCTGCTCACAAATCAACAATGGATCAATCTTTTCATAATCGTGGGCCAAAAAATTTCTGAAAGAGGCGATTTTGGCGAAATCGTAGGCAAACGCTCTGGGAATGATGCCATACTCGCCCAAAGCATCGATCGCTTCGTAATAACTTTGGGCATTGCCCTTTTTCTTGTACTTCAAGACCATTTCGGCCAACGACACACACCCGTCGCTCGCCAAATAGAGATAGTGTAGCAACGCACCTTCGAACATAGGGTCCGTTTTGAATTTATCTCTGCACTCAGGTTTGTAATTTTCCAGCAAATCGACACAATAATCGATCCTCTCGATCTTCTTTTCGATTTTATGCCGCATCGATCATACTTTTGAAGAGTTTGTAATCGATAATCTCATGCCGTTTCATCACTTCGTAATAAGGCCGCTCCTCATGATCTTTGAGGAGAATACCATCCAGGATAGATTCGAGCAGAAAAAGGTTTTTGACACGGTTCAGACAGACCAAATCCACCTCTTTTTTCAAGAACTTTTGCAGCCGATGATGGAGTCCGAGCCGCATATCCAGATCGTCCCGCTCACAAAAGACCGCGATATCCACATCACTGCGTTCATCGAACGTTCCATCCGCATAGGAGCCGAAAAGATAACCGAATCGTACATTTTCATCTTTCGCGAGAATCTCACGAATCTTTTCTACTGCCTTCTCACTGCTCACTTCTCACTCCTCACTCAATCCGGCATCACCCGTTTGTCTTTCCTCTTCTCCTCCAAAGCTTGCGCTTTGCGGCTCGCGACCTCTTTGCGTTTCTCTTCCATCATCACCGCGTCTTTGAGCTCCTCTTCGCCATCGTAAAGCGCCCCGTCCAGAAACTTGTGCTTGTCTTCGAACTGTCCGGTCTTGTGTCCCCAAAGCAGCGCAAAAAGGCCGAGCGCCCCGAGCAGCGTGGAGACGCCCAGCATCATCGCGAGAATTCCGGAACTCATAACACTCTTCTCTTACGACAAAGAGGGGCGAAGCCCCGTCCGAACGACAAACGACATCTATCTTTCATAGTCGACCACACGGCTTTCGACGGTAACCTCTTTAATGAAAGCGACCACCTCCTGATGTGCCGGGTGCACGCGGTACGCTTCCAGCCCATCTCGGTCGTCGAACGTCGAAGTCAGCACCAGATCCATCGACCGCTCGGAATGGAGAAAATCGACCCCGGCCTCCATCGACCGAAGCGAAGGAATCTTCTCCGGCAGCGCCTCGAGCATCTCTTTCACTTTTTCGATATTTTCAGATTTGTTCTCATCCTCGAACCGAAACATTACGATATGCACAACCATTTCAATCCTTTCTCACCCTATCACCTTCCCACCAGCGAAGCGACCCCACCAGTCATCGAAGATGACGATCTCACCCTCTAACCGTCCAACCTTCTCACTCAAAAAAATCAATGATCATGCGTCGCCGCATACTCCGGTGTACAGAAGATCCCACAGTGGCATTTTCCCTCTTCTGGGATCTCTTTTTCGATCGCCGGTTTGCAGGGGCAGATGCGGCCATCCGCACTTTTGTGTTTGCCGTTTTCATCTTCGATGACCATAAAACAGGGGCACCATCGCTTCCCATACAGAAGTTTGTTACGGGCCAGCCCCATCGTCACACCTTCGTTAACATCTTCATTGGGGTTGTAGACCCATCCGAACTGTTTGCATACTTTGTCCGTAAATTTTTTCGTTTTCTCCAACTCCGCCAGAAACTCGTCCGAACTCATATCGACATACTGCATTGACCATCCTTCTACTTTTGTTTCGTTAATGCTATCATGCCGCCTCTGCAGCGGGGCTTAAAGCGCGAGATTATCTAAAACGTGAAAAGAGCGCGTCGAAATCGAACGCGAAATCACACACCAAACGCTCGAACGAAACCGTTTCCCTGCGGAAATCTCCCACTTTTCTAAAACCCTCGCCGCCGTTGCGATAGACCTTGGCGACCAACTCGTTCGGATAGACGAGCACATAGTATTTGACGCCCTCGGCGGCATACATTTCGAACTTCAACCCTTCGTCGCGCCGTGCCGTCGAAGGAGAAAGAATCTCGAAAATCACTTCCGGCGTTTTGGTGATGAAATTTTCGTTGTCGTCGTTACAGACGACGGCGACATCAGGCCTGAAAACCGTATCTTCCGAAACTTTCCAATCCTCTTCGAAGAGAACTTCACAATTTTCGCAAGCCAGCAGTTTTTCACGGATTTGACTGTAGATATCTCCCATCAGCTTCTGATGGATCTTCACCGGTGCCGGCGCCATCGCATACGCCACACCACCGATCAGCTCCCAGTCGCCTTCCCACTGTTTGTAGTCCTCGTAGGTATAGTGCGGCAAATCTTCCCACTTCAACGCTGCCATTTGCCATCCTTTTTTCTCTTTATTATACCACGCTACTTCGTTTTGAAAGCCGACTTGATGCGCATCGAGTTACCCACGACCATCAAAGAGCTCAGACTCATCGAAAGCGCCGCCACGAGCGGAATGACATACCCTGCCACCGCCAGGGGGATCGTAATGGAGTTGTAGATGACCGAAAGGGCGAGGTTCTGCTTGACGAACTTGTAGGTTCGACGGCTAATCAGAAAGGCGTCGCGCAGCGAAGTGATGCGGTCGTCCAAAAGCACCACGTCGCTCACCTCGAGCGCCACATCCGAGCCGCTTCCCATCGCGATGGCGATATCGCTCTTGGAGAGTGCCAGCGCATCGTTGATGCCATCCCCCGCCATGACGACGACATGCCCCTCGGCGTGCAGAATATCGATCTCTTTGGCTTTCTCCTCCGGGAAAAGCCCCGCTTTGAAGTGCGGTACCCCCACCTCTTCAGCGACCCTCGCCGCCGCCTTTTCGTTGTCACCGGTCAGCATAACGATGTCGATACCGAGTTTCCGGATCTGCTCGATCGCCTCTTTCGCCCCCTGTTTGGGCAGGTCACGCAGTTCGAACCGCGCCACGGCTTTTCCATCCACAGCGAAGTAGAAGAGCGTGTACTCGCTCTCCTCGTCGACGTCGATGCCGAACTCCTGCATCATTTTCGCGTTGCCGCCCAGCAACGTATGCCCTTCGAACTCCGCCGTTATACCGCGTGCCTGCACCTGTTTCACCTTTTGCAGCGGCACCTCTTCGAGCCTCTCGTGGTGTTCGTTCAGATAGCGTACGATCCCCTGGCTCACCGGGTGGATGGAGCTTTTGGCCAGCGCATAGAGCCAGTTCGGATCGTACTCGCCGTATGCTTCGTAACTCACCACATGCGGCTTTCCTTCGGTGATCGTCCCCGTTTTGTCGAGTACCAGCACATCCGCTTTCGCCATCGTTTCGATGTAGGCCGCTTCTTTGAAAAGGACGCCGCGCCGCGCCGCGAGGTTGATGCCGATGAGTGTCGCCACCGGCGTCGCCAGCCCTAGTGCACACGGACAGGCGATAACGATGACCGAAATGGCCACGACAAGCGCACGCTCGAACTCACCCGTCATCCAGAACCAACCTACGAAGGTCAACAAAGCGATAGAGAGAATCGTCAGCGAAAAGTAGCCCGAAATCTCGTTCGCCAGCCGCTCGATTTTCGGCTTTTTGGTCAGCGACTCCTCCAGCAGCCCCACCAGCGTCGTCAGCATCGAGGAGCCGTAATCTTTGGTCGCTTCATAGCGCACCACCCCGTCGATCGCCACGCTTCCGCTGACGATCTCGTCGCCCGGACGCTTGTAGATGGGTTCGCTCTCGCCCGTCAGTGAACTCTCGTCGAAACTCCCCTCACCGGCCACGACCACGCCGTCGATCGCCACTTTCTCGCCCGGACGCACCTCGATGATGTCGCCCGGTTTCACCTCCTCGACCGGCACCATCACCTTCTCATCGTTCTCGATGACCATAATCTCGGTCGGCAATGCGTTGGAGAGCGCATCCATCGTGTCGGCTGCCCGCTTCTTGCTCAAAACTTCCAGGTACTTGCCCGCCAGCACGAAGGTGATGATCATCGTCACCGAGTCGAAGTAGACTTCACCCTTGCCCGTGATCATCGCCCAGAGCGAATAGATGTATGCCAGCGACGCGCCCGAGGCCACCAGCAGATCCATGTTGACAAAGCGGTTCTTCAGGCCGAACCACGCCCCGCGGAAAAAGACCCATCCGCTGTAAAAGAGCGTCGGCGTCGCCAACACCCACTCGGCCACGTTGAGCACCGCCTTCACATCCGAACGCATCCCGGTAAACATCCCCGTGTACTGCGCCACCGCGATCCACATGATGTTCATCGTGGCGAAAATCGCCACCAAAAGCCGGCTGTAGTAGTCTCGCCGCGCCTTGTTGGCCCGCTCCTCCTGCAACTTCGGATCGTACGGGTAGGCGTTGTAGCCGATGGCGCGGATCTTCTCGATGATCTGCGAAAGCTTGATGGCTTCCGGGTCCCACACCACATGCGCCTTGTTCGTCGTGTAATTGATGGTCGCTTCGACGACTCCCGGCGTCTGGTGCAACACCTTCTCGTTCAGCCAGACACACGCCGCACAGTGGATCCCCTCGATAATCAGGAAGATCTCGTAAAGCCCGTCGCTCCGTTCGACGATGTACTTCTTCCTGAACCCTTCGAGATCGAACTTATGCAGATCGTCGGAGAGCTCTTTGGGCGGCTCGAGCCGGTTTTTTCCGAGCTTGTCGTAAAAGGTGTCGAGGCCTTCGGAGCGTAAAAGGTGGTAAACGCCCTGACACCCTTTGCAGCAGAAATAGCGAATCTCGCCATTCTCCTCTTCCTCGGTAATCATCACCGATTCGTCAAACTCCAGATGGCAGTGTGTGCACGGTACTTTGGCCAAAACGAACCTTCCAAATTTTTGACACAATTATAGCCAAACCGAAAATTTTCATGCCAGTTTATCTCTCACGAGCATTCAAGCCGTACGCATCCGGCTACCGAAGCGAAAAAGATAATTTTCATGGATTTGTAAAATAGAGGCCAACCTCTCTTTATCTTCCTTCAGTGGGGATATCAAGGTTTTTAGATATAAAAAATAGACAAACATTGCCAAAGGAATGAGATGACAAAGGCAGATTTTCAAACTTCTTAAAAACACATCAGGATGAACTCAAAGAAAAATACAGCCTTGTCAAAATCGGTCTTTTTGGTTCTTACGCAAAAGGGTGCGCTACCGAGGAAAGCGATATCGATCTTTATGCAGAATTTGAAAATAAAAAATTTAGAAATATTGCCGGTGCATGGAACTATTTGGAAGAGGCTTTCGGAAAAAAAGTCGATCTTTTTTATCTGCATAAAAACATGAGGCCTTCTTTAAAAGAAAATATTGAAAAAGAAGTGATCTATGGATAAAAAGAGCAGTCGGTCACCTACTATCAGCCAGCAACCCGCTTTTAAAGCGATCAAGTTATTGTTATCAGACGACCCACTCCCCATCGTGCAGTTTAAAAGCTGTCATGAAAAAACAACGGCATAAGTCATTTTTTAACCTATATTACTTTTTTAACTCTTCCTTATTATCTTTTGGATAAAATTCGCTTTATTCTTCACTGACGTTACACAAAGGCTTTATGACACATGGAACAGAAAGTAGCACTGATCACCGGTATCACAGGACAGGACGGCTCCTATCTCGCAGAATTTCTGCTTAAAAAAGGGTATGTGGTCCACGGCATCAAACGCCGCGCCTCACTCTTCAATACCGACCGCATCGACCATCTCTACCAGGACCCGCATGTCGAAAACAGAAACTTCATTCTTCATTACGGAGACATGACCGACAGCATGAACCTCACGCGCATCATCCAGGAAGTGCAACCCGACGAGATCTACAACCTCGCTGCCATGAGCCATGTCGCCGTCAGTTTCGAAATGCCAGAGTATGTGGCCAACGCCGACGGCACAGGAACACTCCGCATCCTCGAAGCGGTCCGCCTTCTGGGACTGACCGAAAAGACACGTGTCTACCAGGCTTCCACTTCCGAGCTCTACGGCAAAGTACAGGAGATTCCCCAAACCGAAAAGACGCCATTCTACCCGCGTTCACCCTATGCCGTCGCCAAGATGTACGCCTACTGGATCACCGTCAACTACCGCGAAGCCTACAATATGTTCGCCTGCAACGGCATCCTCTTCAATCACGAATCCCCGGTACGCGGCGAAACCTTCGTCACACGCAAGATCACCCGCGCCGCCGCCAAGATCGCACTGGGCCTTCAAGAGAAACTCTACCTCGGAAACCTCGACGCCAAACGCGACTGGGGCCACGCCAAAGACTATGTCCGCATGATGTGGATGATTTTACAGGCCAACGAACCGGAAGACTGGGTCATCGCTACCGGAACGACCACCTCCGTCCGCGACTTCGTCAAAATGGCATTCGGCTATCTTGGCATTGAACTCGCATTCAAAGGCACCGGTGTCGAAGAAGTCGGTTTCGTCGAAAACATCGACATGAAACGCGCCAACGAAGTGATTCAAAATTCAACATTCAACATTCAAAATTTACTCGGGCGAGAAATCGTCGCCGTCGACCCGCGCTACTTCCGCCCGACCGAAGTCGACCTGCTCATCGGCGACCCGACCAAAGCGAAAGAGAAACTGGGCTGGGTACCAGAACACACCCTTAACGATCTGGTCGACGAGATGATGGAAAGCGACCTGAAGCTGATGAAAAAGGACGAGTACCTCAAAAACGGCGGCTATACGATCATGAATTACTTCGAGTGATTCATGATCGAATGTTAAATGTTAAATTTTGAATTTTGAATGGAACAGCTCGATGAGTGACAATTATATGGTACAATTGTCCATATAAAAGGATGGACAAATGAACCGATACATTAACGTAAAAAAAATGAGCATTACCCTCGATACAAACGTTGCGGAAGAGTTGAACACCCTGGCTCTGGAGCTTGGAGAGAAAAAAAGTCATCTCATCGAAAAAGCGTTGACCCACTATTTCGATCTTCTCGACGAAAAAGTGGCCGACAAACGTCTCAAAGAGCTGGAGGAGGGAAAAGTACGCACCACGCCTGCCGAAGAGGTTTGGAAAGAACTCGGTCTGTAGATGTACACCATCGAGTTTCTCCCCGCAGCCCAAAAAGAGCTGAAACAGTTGGATTTCACCGTCCAAAAACAGTTGAAAGCGAAAATGATTTTACTGGCGGAAAACCCTGAACGGTTAAAAAACAATATCAAACCGCTGAAAGGAAAATTTGCCGGAAAATTCAGACTTCGCGTGCGGGAGTACCGGATCGTCTTCCAAATCATAGAAGCGAAAGTACTTATCCTCATCGTCCGCATCGGACATAGAAAAGAGATCTACTGAATCCGAGAAACATTTATGATGGCATGGCCAAACGAAAAAGCGTTTCGTTCGAATGAAAATATGATAAAATATGGTATTACACCGAACAAGGAGAGCGGTATGATGCGCATCACGACGATTACGCTCGAAGCGTCGTCGACAAACACGCATTGTGAAACTGCATCCATCTCCCATCTATCGGATACCCAAAAAGAGAAGCGCCGAAAGGAGTGGCTCAAAAGCGACCAATCTGCCATAGAAGCGTACAACCGACATATCGAAACGAACGGTCTCTTCGGCGAAGAGTACAGGACCTTTTAGTCGAAAAGTACTTGCATCGTTTCGACATAATGATAAATTTTGAATTTTGAATGGATAACGATTTCATAGCCAAAATGCCCATCGCCAGGAAAAGTAAAATGGAAAAAAATTCAGCACTTAACATTCAACAGCAAGCAGAAAGCTGAACTGGTGAAAATTTTTCACCGCCGGCGGCCATACGATTATGAACTACTTTGAGTGATTGATGGTTATCGGTTATTGGTGTATTGGGAGATGAACGATGGAACTTGGAAAACTTGAAGTGTATCGACTGGCTTTGAAACTCAGCGGTGAGATTTGGCTCGTTTACGAAAAACTTCCAAAACAGTTACAGTTTGGCATTGGAGATCAGTCGGTGCGCTCTATCGATTCGATCGGTGCGAACATCGCCGAAGGCTACGGAAGGTTTCATTACAAAGACAGCATGAAGTTTTACTACTATGCCAGAGGTTCTCTTTGGGAATCGAAACATTGGCTTTATCTGCTTGCAAACAGAAACCTGATGGAAAAAGCCCGATATGAAAAAATGATGGATGATATCAACCTATTGGGTAAAAAACTCAATAACTTCATTGAAAGCATTAAAAAAAAGGTACAAAATGGCCAATAACCAATACATCAATACACCAATGACCAAAGAGAGCAAAATCTTCGTCGCCGGCGGCACAGGGCTGGTTGGCAGCGCCATCGTCAAAAACCTACTGGAAAAAGGCTACACCAACATCGTCGCCAACTACCACAACCGCCCCCCAATAACCAATAACCAATATGCCAATAAACCCATCATAAACTGGACAAAGCTCGACCTCATGGACCCCATCGCCGTCAAAGAGTTTTTCGAAAAAGAGCGACCGGAGTTCGTATTTCTGGCGGCAGCCAAAGTGGGCGGCATCGTGGCGAACAACACCTACCGCGCCGACTTCATCTACCAAAATCTCCAAATTCAGAACAACGTCATCCATCAAAGCTACCTGAACGGCGTCAAAAAGTTGATGTTTCTCGGCTCCACCTGCATCTACCCCAAAAACTGCCCGCAGCCGATGAAAGAGGAGTACCTGCTCACCGGTGAGCTAGAGTATACGAACGAACCCTACGCCATCGCCAAGATCGCCGGCATCAAGATGTGCGAAAGTTACAACCTCCAGTACGGCACCAACTACATCTCCGTCATGCCCACCAACCTCTACGGCCCCAACGACAACTTCGACCTGGAAAAGAGCCACGTCTTGCCGGCACTCATCCGAAAGATCCACCTCGGCAAAGCCCTCGAAGAAAACGACTGGGAAACCATACGAAAAGACCTGAACAACCTCCCCATCGAAGGCGTCACCGGCGAAGCAAGCGAAGATGAAATAAAATCGATTCTCAATAAATACGGCATTTCATTCAACATTCAAAATTCAACGTTCAAAATTGATCCTGACTCCGTCAGGATCGAAATTTGGGGCTCCGGCAAACCGATGCGAGAATTCCTCTGGAGCGAAGACATGGCCGACGCCTGCGTCTTTCTCATGGAAAAGATCGATTTCGAAGATATAGTAAAAGAGCAATTCAACATTCAACATTCAAAATTCAAAATTAATGAGTTTTCGAACGAAGTTCGAAACACTCATATAAACATCGGTACAGGCAAAGATATCTCCATCAAAGATCTCGCTCATCTCATCAAAGAGATTGTAGGCTTCCAAGGAGAGTTCGTTTTCAACACAGAAAAACCTGACGGTACGATGAAAAAGCTGACTGACCCGTCGAAGCTGCATAGTCTTGGATGGAAGCATAAAATCGAACTTGATAAAGGTATTAAAAAAATATATAATTGGTATAAGGGAAAAGAAATTTAAGAACTTGAAATCAAGAGGAGATTTTGATATTCAAGCATATTCATATTATCTTTTTTTAACTCCTCTTTATGACATATTGGATAAAATTCGTTTAATCTTTAAAAGAAAAATATTCCATCTAAAGTTACGCTTCAAAAATCCAAGGAAAAGAAAATAATGAAAATCGCTATTGCAAGAACCGGTTACGTCGGCCTTTCCAACGGAATACTACTAAATTTGTTTCTTAATAAAACAAAAGCCAGAATCTCATAAAAGTACCATTAAGTACATTAATAAACATACGGTCGAAAAGTACTGCATACTAATAACCATGTTATAAGCTATAAAAGAAATTCGTATAGAAAATACTCAAATATCAAAAATATTAGTAAATACATAAATATATCCAAAAATAAAAAAATACGCATTACATCTATTAAGGAATTTATATGAAAGATTGCTTTTTATTAGGTTATCATGGACTAGGAAACATAGGTGATGACTTAATGGCAAAAAGTTTTCTTATTGAGAAGAAGTCTTTTTATAACAAAATATATACAGGTAAACTTTTGTATCCTTTTCAAGGAGTAAAATCTTTAAATGGATTAAGAAAACTAATATATATGTTTCTAGCTGATGATTTAGTTACAACTGGGGGAAATATTTTTTCATATGAACGAAAAAAATCTATTTTTAAAATAATTTTTATATACATGTTATTTCTTTTTAGAAAAAAGATTGGTAAAACAAACATTATTGATTCAATTGGATTGGATTTAGAAATAGATAAAAGATTGCGAAAAATTATTATAAAAACGTTTCTTTTAGCAGATCACATTAGCCTAAGAGACAATTTTTCTTACAGATATTTAAGATATTGTTTTTTTTATTTGAAAATTGAAAAAAATATTACTATGCAACCAGATAGGGTTATAAGATCTAAAACTGCTTTGTTAAAACAATACAATACTTATTTAAAATGTTCAGAAAAAGAATTTTTTATTTGGTTCATTTCCCAACCAGCCGCAAAAAAAAATAAGTATTCTTTACAAATCACAAAAGATTTTATTATAAATAATAATATTTTTAAAAAAACACAAAAAGGAATTTTATTTTGTCAAGGTAACGAAGATATATTGAGGGCAAATCAAATAAGACAAATACTCGAACCCAATATTAAATGTGATATAATAAATTACTCTTGTAATGAAGACATTGAAAATTTATTATCGATTCTCCCATGTTCCAAATTTGTTGTTACAGAAAGGTACCATGGAGCCTTACTTGCTGAGATATATGAAAAAAGCTGGTACAAACTACCTTTTACAGAAAAACTTGACAGAGTATCTCCTTCAATTTTCTTAAAATCAAACTAATGAAGTTTTTTGCTATAAGTTTTTTATTTTCTATATCATTCAGTTTTATTAGGCTCAAACTATCTACGATTTTAGATGACTCGGATTATGCCTTTATCGTAGTAGTTTGGAGTATGGCTATGTTGATAGCATCACAACTTCTTGGTGGATTTCCTAGGCTTTATCCAAAATATTATAAAAATAATAATATTATTTTATTAGATAAATTCAGTATCACAATAAGTTTAGGTTTTCTTCTATATATTTTATATTATCAAAATTATTTCATTGAACTAATTATCGTTACTTGTTTTTTAACAACATACGAATATTTATCCTATTCATCTTTAATTCATAAAACATTGAAAAATTTAATATTATCTGAATCCTCACATCTTTTCGTTCTTGTAATATTAATGATCCTATCATTATATGACTTTGATATAAAATTATCAATATTTTTCACTTATGGAATAATGACAACAATAGTATTTTTTTTGATTCCTTTTCCTAAAATACAATTAAATAAAAATAAAATAAAAAATCTAACAAGAACTAAATTATCTTTTTTTCTCTCACAAGCAAATACACTGCTCTTGTTACCAATTTTATATATGCTTTTCTCAACCTCTTATGTAGCCGAGTTTGCCTTGTTGTTATATATCGTCAGCCTTCCTTCTTCCGTAAATCAATTAGCTATTAACAGAATTTTTTATTCAAAAGATTATATTTCTGATATTAAGGCAATATTGCTTATAGTTACAATTATATGTTTTTTTGAATCCATTGTTCTTGAGTTATTTTTGCATTCGAAATATGCCGAATTTTTCATAAAAAAAGGTTTTAACGTAGGATTTGGTTATATATTCATATATATTTTAGCAAAAGGCTTTTATACATCATCATTTGTATTTACTAGAATAAAATTTGATGTAAAAATTGATATGCTAGTTCAGGAAATAACTAGAATTTTATTTTTAATTTTAGTCATTCTAATAGCATTTTTACTTAATTTTCGGCCAGAGCAATTGCTTTTGGCTATAACCGTACCCATTCTGACAGGAGGGATTATTAATTATTTAATGATTATCAAGGAGGAAAATAAAAAATGGAAATAGCTGTCTGTATCTTAACATTAAATGAAGAAAACAATATAAGTTCATGTATAAAGGCCTGTAAAGAAGAAGGATTTGAGGAAATACACGTAATAGATTCTGGTAGCACTGATAAAACGTTAGAACTGGCAACAAAACTAGGAGCTCAAACATACACATTTATACAGGAGAATAAATACTCCGCAGCACTTCAAAGAAATTGGACCATTGAAAATATAGTTACAAAAGCTAATTGGTTACTATTTATTGATGCTGACGAAGAACCTATTTCTGGATTTAAAGAAGAATTATTAAAATGTTTGCACTCAAATATTGATGCGGATGTCATAATGATACCCTTATTGTATAACCTCCACGGCAAAAAAATAAAATCTATGGGGTATCCAAATTGGCATGATAGGGTTGTCAAAAAAAACGTTAGATTTTCTGCTGCAGTTGGAGAATATGTAAATTCTAAAAATCGTAAAAAATGCAAAGGAGCGGTTCTAGATCATTATTTTAATTCCAATGGCATGAAAAGATTTGTTGAAAAACAAGCTAGATATGCAGATTTTATTGGAGAAGTTACTGCAAAATTTTTAGATGGTGAGCAAAGTGAGTATTTTGAAAAAGTTGGCGCAATGGGAAAAACAAAACGTATCGTTGCAAAATTAGGGCTGTTAAGGCCTTTTTTAAGATTTATTTATTTATATGTCTTCAGAGGTGGTATTTTAGAAGGTCGTGCTGGTTTTATTGTTGCGTGCTATATGTCAATATTTGAATTTTTATCTGCTGTTGCAACAATAGAGTATGAAAGAAAAAAAAATAATTTAAAATTATGATTGCAAATAAAAATTTTATTATAATATTTAATATTACAGTATGTCTATTATTCAGTATATTTTTTATTTTATTTACTTTAGAAGTAAATTATCAACATTTAATTGATCCTATTTACTACGTTGAAGCGACTATTAATTCAAAAACATTACATGATGCTTTCGTCGCATCTGAAAGATGGTCTAGTGATATATTTTTTATATTTTTATCATTTTTTCTAAATAAAATTTCTTCAGATTTTTATATTTTATCATTTCTATTTGTTATATTCTTATATTTTATTTTTGTTATTTCAATATTAAAATATCGGAAAAGCAGTTTTTTTATTTTTCTTTTAATACTTGAAGTAACTTCAGCATCTTTTTGGGGATTATTTTTTAATATATGGAGGCAAGGATATTTTACATTTATTTTTTTACTTTTCTTGGTTTATGACGCACGAATATTCATTTATTTAAGCAGCTTATTTCATATAATTTCATCTGCTCTAATGTTAGTTAGCTATCAAACAATAAAAAATATTATCAATGGTAAATTTTTTATTCTTTTTTTTCTTTTTTTCTTTTTTTCTTTTTTTCTTTTTTTCTTTTTCAAAGATTTTTTAAACAATACTTTAGAAATTTTAGAAATTTATGCACGAACAACACAGAAAATGGCTGCAATAAGAGTTTTGTATGGATTTATAGCATTAGGGAGTTCAATAATTATTGTTTTTACTTTCTTCAAGTTTGAAAGCACACCTGTAAAAAATATTATTTATAGTAACTTATTTATAGTTAATGTTTCTATACTATTTATTTCAACTCTTTTATTGTTCTTTGCTCCCGCTGCTTCATCTCGATATATGCATTTTTTCTTTATTTTTTTCCCTTTTTTATTAGCTGAACTTTATGCAATTGGTTCGAAAAAAATAAAATTTTTTATTATTGGCTTTTCAATGATCAATTCTATGATTTCATTATATGGATTGGAAAAATCGACTACATGGGCAAATATTATTACAAATTAAATGAAATAAAAGGTTGACGATGAATTTAAATTTATCCGTATTATTATCAATTTACCATAAAGAAAAACCAGAATATTTCGATCGTGCGATGCAGTCCATATGGGATGAACAAAGCATTAAACCAAACCAGATCGTTTTGGTCAAAGACGGCCCATTGACACAGGAGCTGGAAGATGCGATCTCTTACTGGAAAGAGAAGCTAAAGGGTGTGCTGGACATAATCACCCTGGAGGAGAATGTCGGGCTAGGGGATGCGTTGAATATCGGGCTTCAACAATGCAAATACGATCTCGTCGCCAGAATGGATACGGATGATATTTCAACCTCCGACCGTTTCAAAGAACAACTGGCGGTTTTTGAAAAGAAAGATATCGATATTTGCAGCAGCTGGGTAGCTGAATTTGACAAAGATGAAAGTACTACCGTTTCCTTCAGAAAAGTGCCTGAAAGCGACGAGGAAATAAGACATTTTGCAAAAAAGAGAAATCCATTAAACCATCCGGCTGTAATGTACAGAAAGAGCAAGGTTGTCGAGGCCGGCGGATATCAAAAAATGATGTGGTTCGAAGATTACTACCTTTGGAGTAAAATGATTCTTCATGGCGCAAAATTTTACAATATTCAAGAACCTCTCGTTCACATGAGAGCCGGATACGGACAGCTGGAAAGACGAAGTGGTATGAAATATGCTTTAAGTGAAATAGAGTTTCAAAAAAAACTCTTGAACATGGGGTTTATCGATAAAGGAGAATTTATCCGCAATGTATCGTTGCGTTTTATTTCGAGAATTTTGCCAAAACGACTTGTCAAAATCATCTATACAAAACTTCGAACATAAACAAGTGTTTAAATACCCTTTTTACCGATAACCGTCATCGCCGTCATCCAAACTATCTTTAATTCAAGTATGATATTCCAATATTTGATGTAGTAAAGGTCGTACATCAGTTTCTGCTTGGCATCTTCGTGATGGGAGCCATAAGGGTACATGACCTGTGCCCAACCGGTGACTCCCGGTTTTACCAAGTGCCGTTCGTTGTAGTAAGGGATGATCTTTTCAAACTGATCGGTCCAGTACTTTCGTTCGGGCCTGGGGCCGATAAGGTGCATTTCACCTTTTAAAATATTCCACATTTGCGGGAGTTCATCGAGCCTGGTCTTTCGCATGACGGCTCCCCACTCGAAAATCCTCGGGTCGTCTTTGCTGGCGAACTTTGGCGTCCCTTTTTCCGCATCGGGAACCATGCTGCGAAATTTGATACATTCGAACTCTTTACCACCGAACCCAACGCGCTTCTGTTTAAAAAAGATGGGGCCGTCGGGCGACTCTTTTTTTATGCGGTAAGCCGAGTAGAGCATGAAAGGCCAGGAGAAGAAAAAAAGCCAGAAGATCCCGAAAAAGTCGACGGCTCTTTTTTGGAAGTACTGCCACGGAGTGTAGGGTTTGATGTTTTCGAGATAGGTCAGATCGGTACGATCTTCGGAGATGAAACACTTATGAAGGTAGCTTTCCAAAAAGTGTTCGATGGAAACGAATGAAACCCCTTTCAGTTCCAGGTTTGTCAGGTAAGCTATGAGCCTGTTTGGGGTCGGAGCTTTCGTGTTTAGAACGATCAGCTTTGGCCCGTTGCCATCTAACGCTTTTTCAATCTTTCCGATAATCTCTTCTACATCACCGTTACGATATTTGATATACTCGATTTTGGAAAATTTTTTCGCCAGTCTCTTTCTTTCCAGTTCGGTAAGAATATACTTTTCACCAAGAATGATCACTAATTTTTCCCTTTTTCAATGCATTGCGTGATTATAATCTTTTTATAATAAAGCTTCATTTAATTTATTATTTGGCAAATAGACAGATTTGTAAATGATCGTTAAACTAAAAATACGAACGGTATTTAATTATCTTTTAAAGGAATGAAAGAGGAATACGATGTTTTTAGAAAAATCCAATTTTGAATGCGTCATCAGGTTCGCTCCGCTCGTTTCCATCGACCTTGTCGTGAAAAATAGGAAAGGGGAGATTTTGCTGGGCCTGCGGAAAAACGAACCCGCCAAAGGTCTCTGGTTCGTCCCCGGCGGCCGCATCTTCAAAGATGAAACCATCGACAACGCATTTAAACGCATAAGCGAAAACGAACTTGGCATAGAATATAATATCAGTCAATCAAAATTTCTCGGTCTCTATGAACATTTTTACGACAACAATGCCTTCAACGACGACTTTTCGACTCACTACATCGTGATGGGTTTCGAGATATCGCTCGAAGATGTCCCCAAGGGGATGAAAGCGCAGCACGAGGCGTACCGGTGGTTCGATGTCGAAACGTTGCTGGCAGACCCCATGGTGCACCGATATACGAAAAACTACTTCCTCGACGGGAAAGGAATACGATGACCAACATCATTCTATGCGGCGGAAGCGGCACGAGACTCTGGCCCATCAGCAGGACATTGATGCCAAAACAGTTCGTCAAACTTTTCAATGACAAATCGCTTTTTCAGCTGACCGTGGAGCGCAATGCCAAAGCATGTGACCACCAGTTCATCGTCTCGAATGCCGAGCAGTACTTTCTGGCTCTCGACCAGCTCGAAGAACCGGGTATTCATTCAACATTCAACATTCAACATTCAACATTCCTACTCGAACCGGTAGGACGCAACACGGCACCTGCCATCGCCCTGGCATGCCTGAACATCGATGCGGAGGAGATCGTTCTGGTCACACCGTCGGACCACCTCATCAAAAACGAAACAGCCTATCTCGAAGCGGTATCCACTGCGAAGCTTGCCGCCGAAGAGGGAAACCTTGTCACTTTCGGCATCGAACCGACCTATCCGGAAACGGGGTTTGGGTATATCGAGGCAAAGTCTCGAGATAGTGAGAAGTTAGAAGTGGGAAGTGGGAAGTTTTCTGTACTCGATGTTCGAAAATTTCATGAGAAACCCAATGCCGAAACGGCGCAAAAATATCTAGATGCGGGAAACTACTACTGGAACAGTGGCATGTTCTGTTTTAAAGCCGGCCTCTTTCTGGATGAGCTGAAAAAGTACGCGCCCGAGATTTACGAAGCGTGCCTCGAGGCGTATGAAAACGAACAGGAGATTACCCAAGGGCAGCTGCGCATACGACATGAAGATATGATGGCGATTCCCGACGAAAGCATCGACTACGCGGTGATGGAGAAGAGCGATAAGGTCAAGGTGATCCCCTGCGACATCGGCTGGAGCGACCTGGGAAGTTTCGACGCCCTCTACGATGAGCTGGAGAAAGATGAAAACGGCAACACTCTCAACGACAACCACATCTCTTTGGATTCGAAAAACAACCTCGTCATCGCCGACGACAGAACCATCGCCACGATCGACGTGGAAGGCCTGATGATCGTCGACACGGGAGACGCGCTGCTGGTTTCGAAAAAAGGAAGCTCTCAGAAAGTCAAAGAGGTCGTCAAGCATTTGAAAGAGAAAGGCTCGGAACTGCCGAAGATTCACCTGACCGCCCACCGTCCATGGGGAACTTACACGGTACTGGAAGACACCCCTGGCTACAAGATCAAGCGTATCGTCGTGAAACCGGGCAAACGCCTGAGCCTGCAAAAGCACTACCATCGAAACGAACACTGGATCGTCGTAAGCGGTACGGCTACGGTGACGGTGGGCAACGAAACCAAACTGATACGCCCCAACGAGTCGACCTACATCAAGATGGGTGAAGTCCACCGCCTCGCCAACGAAGGGAAGATACCCGTCGTACTCATCGAGGCGCAGGTAGGGGAGTATACGGGTGAAGACGACATCGTCCGTCTCGACGACGATTTCAAACGCAACTGACATTTTCACTTGACTTACCGCAGGTTTTCGAGTTGGAGTATGATTAATATACCTTCAATTACATATCCATTGTATAACCCGAACAAAAGTCTCGCCAATCAAGAAAATATAGAATCGACTTCGTAGATGCAGAAAAAACGAGGAGAAGCACTATGATGAAGCGAGATGAAAATAGAGCTATTGCCCTCAGTGAATTCGATGAAAAGTTCGATAAAGGTGAAGATATCAGTAAATATCTCGATTTTTTGCGAGTGGAAGCGTACCTGACCAGTGAGAGAAGAGTGAAAGATCGGCATAGACGAATCTAGGAACTCGATTTTTCACAAGATATTTCCGGAAGCCACCATATCGGGTAAAAACGTTTTTAAAACTCTTTACTGTATAATCTTTCCCAATTTTGTTTTGCAAAAAAATCTTTATAACGGTTTTTTGCACCCCTCTTCCGAGCAACCGGCAATTTTAAGGAGACTTCATTTTATGAGAATTTTCTGGCTACTACTTATGATCTTCTCGGTTCTCGCGGCCGAGATCCCAAAAAGCGCTCTCGACACGCTTCGAGCCAATCCCGCCCTGCTCGACACACCACAGGGCCAGGTGATGCTGAGAAAGTACGGCCTGAGCAAAGAGGATGCGAAAGCGCTGCTGCAACAAAGCGGGAGTGCGGCCCAGCGTGTCGAAAGCGCCGCGATCACGCAGGAGATCGACACGACGGTGACGGAAACCGCCCAAACACCCACCATCATAAAAGTGGAAACGAAAGGTACGCGAAAGAACCCCCTCGCCTACATCGGCGGCGATGCGCTGATAAAAAAGGTGATGAAGCTTCAACAAAAACCGCTCGAAGCCAAAGGGCTGCCCCATTTCGGCTTCAACTTTTTCGCCAATGCCAATACCTTCGACCCCACGATTCTTCCAACACCCGACTACTACGTCCTGACACCGGGTGACGAGCTGATCGTCCAGGTCTACGGCTCGACCAACAAAACCTACTCGCTTCCCATCGACAACAACGGGGAGATCATGATCCCCGTCATCGGGCCGAGACATGTGGGAGGAAGAGAGTTCGGCGAGGTCAAGAAAGAGCTCGCCGTCACGATCGAAAAGTCGTTTCCCGGCATCGAGGCGACCGTCAACATCCAGAAATTCTCGACGATCCAGGTGATCCTGACGGGAGAGGCGAAAGCCCCCGGCATCTACAACCTCCCCTCCCTTTCGACGGTCCAGACGCTTCTCGTGCAGGCACATGGCGTTTTGCCGACCGGAAGCCTGCGAAACATCGAGATCTACCGTAACGGCAAACGCATCGACAGGGTCGACCTCTACGCGCTTCTGACCGGCAAACCCGAACGGGAGACGCTACTGCGTTCCGGTGATATCGTCCATGTCGCCAAAGCCGGAAGCGAAGTGGCCGTCTATGGAGAGATCAAAAAGCCGGCCATCTATGAGCTGAAAAAGGGTGAGAAGAGCGACAGACTGCTGATTTACGCAGGCGGGCTGACTCCCAAAGCGGGACGCGACGCCATCGTCGTCAAACGCTACGACACCCACCGCGCCCTCAAGACCTACCGCCTCACTCTCGACGCTTTCAAGCGTTTTAGCCTGAAAGACGGAGACGAAGTCTGCATCTACCCACTCGACAGTGCGAAAAAAGAGAATGTCTACCTCTTCGGCAACGTCGTCAAACCGGGCCCCCGCGCCTTGCAAAAAGCGGGAATGACGCTGCATACCCTGCTTCGCCGTGAAGCACCCGAAGCGTTCGGCCAGCTCTTCCTGCCCGACACCTACTTCAGATACGCCTACATCAAACGGCGTCTGCCCAACCTGAAAGAGCGCATCATAGGGTTCGACCCGATGAAGGTCTATGCGGGGGAAAGCGACATCGCCCTGCACAAAGAGGACGAAATCTACTTCCTCAACCGCTACGACGTCATGGAGAGCCCCTACATTACCGTCGACGGACAGGTTCTCAAACCGGGACTCTACCGCTATATCGACGGCATGAAACTCAGCGACCTCGTCCATGCCGCGGGCATCAGGCGCCTCGCCGACGAGAATGTGCAGATCACCACCTATGCTACGCCGGACCATCTGCCAAAAACCGTGGTCGTGAACATGAAAAAGCACCCCGGCTATCCGCTTCATGCTTATGACGAAGTCTACCTGTTCGACTACTACAAAACCCACCAAAAAGCGGCCGTAACCGTTGGCGGAGAAGTCGTGAAACCAGGTGAATACGCCATAGGGAAAGAGACGACGTTGCGGGAGATCATAAGCATCGCGGGTGGCCTGACCGAACGCGCCTCGAAAAGAGGAGAGATCGTCCGCTACTACGTCGAAAACGACGAGCGCAAACGAAAAATCGTCCCTTTCCGACTCGATGACGAAGCGCTGGACAGGCCGCTGGAGAACCACGACATCGTGACGGTCTTCCGCATTCCGAACTGGAGCGAGCAGATGCGCGTCACTCTCAAAGGGGAAGTGAAATACCCGGGAACCTACATCGTCAAAGAGGGTGAAACACTCGCCGACGTTATCGAACGGGCCGGCGGCTTTACGGAGGACGCGTTCATCGATGGCGCAGTCTTCACGCGCGAGAGCGTGAAAAGGATGCAGCGTGAACAGTTGATGAAGGCACTGAACCGCTTGAAGAAAAAAGCGATGATCGTCTCGGCACAGCCCTCCGACTTCGGCACGGGCCAGATGGCGCCACAGGACCTTTTGACGAGTATCGACGCCGTCATCGAGCAGGCGAAAGAGGCGCAGCCCATTGGCCGGATCACCATCGACCTCGAAAAAGACCCTGAAAAGCTCAGAAAAAGCGACAGTAACATCGTCCTCAAAAATGGCGACACCCTCTACATCCCAACCAAAAACGATACGGTGACGGTCCTCGGTGAAGTGCTCAACCCGACGGCGATGGTCTACAAAAAGTCTATGAGCCCGTGGGACTACATCGAGCGCGCGGGGGGCCTCAGCGACAACGCCAACGAAGATTCCATCTACATCGTCCACGCCAACGGAGAGGCGGAGAGACTCGACGACGGTATGTTCGTCATCGATACCCCGGAAATTCGTCCGGGCGATACCATCGTCGCACCGATTCTCATCAAAACGACGTCGAACCTGCAGATCGCCAAAGATGCCACGCAGATCATCTATCAGACGGCTGTGAGCATCGCGGCTCTCAGCGGCATAGGGGCGCTTTGATGCAAGAGAACACAACGATGCCCCAACAGCCCTACTATGTGATGCCTCCCGAATGTGCGGAAGAGGACGAGATCGACCTGCGCGAACTCTTCGCCACGATCGGCCGCTATAAAGGAAAGATTGCGCTTTTCACTTTCGTCGTGGTTTCCCTGGTGCTGGCCTACCTTCTCGCGACACCCAACAGCTACAGCTCCAAAGCGGTCCTGGCACCGCAGGAGCAGCAAAAAGGGGTCTCGCTCGGGGGCGGACTCGGGGCACTGGCCGGCATGGCGGGCATCTCCCTTGGCGGCGGCCAGATGGATGCCTTCACTTCGCTCAAGACGATTCTGGAAGATTACGACTTCCAGAAGTATGTCATAGAAAAACACAACCTCATCGACCGATGGTACGACGAGAACCTAACCAAAGGGTATGTCTTCGCACTGGGTTACGACGGCCTTTTCAAACTCTTTCACTCCAAACCGGAGTATGCGCACGACGAGAAGACACTCTTTCAAGTTTACAAAGCGCTCAAAGGGAGTGTCAGCATCTCCTCCGACAAAAAGAGCGGTGCCATCACGCTCAGTGCCAGCCACCCCAACCGCTTCTTCGCCCGCGATCTCGTGCTGATCTACCTCGACGAAGCGGTGAACCGGCTGAGAGAGAACGAGATGCTCGATGTCGACAAGAAGATCGCCTACTACGAAAAGGCGCTCGAAAGTACAAACAACGTTCAGCTGAGAGAGCAGCTGAGCCAGATGATCTCTTCGCTCATCCAGAAAAAAGTGCTGGCGCAGAGCAACCGCTACTACAACGTCCAGCCGCTCATCATGCCCGGCGTGGCGAACGTCATGGACAAGACGAAGCCCAAACGGGGTCTCATTCTCGTCGTGGCGTTCATCACGTCGATCATTCTGGGGATTTTCGCGGTTTTCTTTTTGGAATTTTTGAAAAACTCCAAAAACGATGAGGGTACCGCACCTCGAGCCACATGAAAAAACTCACCCTTCCGCTGCTGGCCGCCTCCCTTCTTTGGGGCGGCAATGTCGACATTCCGCTCGACTCTCCCCTCTATGCGCAGCTCGAACGCCTAAAGAGCCTCGGAGCCATCGAGGCCGCACTGCCGATGATGAAACCGTTCAACACCGACGAAGTGGAAGCACTTCTCGATTCGATGGAGGAGCCTTCCGCAATGGCGGCCAAACGGTTTTTGGAGCGGGAACTCCGGCGTTACAAACGTACGGCCGTCGTCGAAGCCGGCATCAGCGCTACCTATGCCGATAAAGAAACGGCAGTGCCCAATGCCCAGGGGCGCGTTTTGAGGGATGGGGCAAATGCCGACGCGTCGGTGCGCATGCAGATGGTAACCAGAAAACTCGGCCTCGTTTTCACACCCGGGTATCGCGACAACGCAAGCGACAGCGGCGGGCGCGTGGGCGACACCTACCTTCGCATCCCCTGGAAAAACATGAACATCACGTTGGGGCGCGAAGCGCTCTGGATGGGTGCCGGCCGCGAAGGGACCCTGCTCTTTTCTCAAAACGCGAAATCGCTCGACATAGCCCGGTTTTCGTCTCGCCGTCCGTTTCGTTTCCACCCCTACCGGCACAATATTTTGAACAAACTCTTCGGTGCGATGGACGTCGACTTCTTCGTCGGGCGCCTGCACCGCTACGACACGATCGTGAAAGAAGACGGGACGATTCACAGTGGATACCCCAAACTGATGGGGATGCAGTTCACCTTCCGGCCGTGGGACCTTTTCAGTGTCGGGATCTACCGGACCGCACTGTTCGGCGGCGGCGGGCGTGACGAGAGCTTCAGCACCTTCTGGAAAGTACTCTTCCCTTTCGGACAGAGTGAAAACACCGGCACACTGAACGAACCGGGCGACCAGAAGGGTGGTTTCAACTTCGAATGGTACATTCCAAACACCGTTCAGCCGCTGAAACTCTATGGGGAGTGGGCTGGTGAAGACGAGGCAGGAATGCTCCCCTACAAAGAGAGTTACATTGTAGGGATATTGTTTTCCGATACGGGAAACATCGAAGGCCTGCAGACGAGTTTCGAACATCTGAAAATGTACAAGGTAAAAAACCTCTGGTATCACCACCACATCTACCGCGACGGCTACACCAACGACGGGATGATCATGGGGCACTACAACGGCAGCAACGGCAGCCGCGACATCCTGCGCGTGAAGTATCTGAAAGATATCCAAAGCGACTATACCCTCGCATGGGAGCACTTCAGCGGCCTGGAAAAGAGCAGCGACACGCTGCGCTTCGGAGTCCGCTACCGGGCACAAAACAGTGTCGAATACGGCGTCGATGGCAGCGTAGGCGAGGATGCTTCATGGCTTGGAGTGAAAGTCAAATGGATCTTTTGATATAACATTCGGTTGGATAAAAGTTTCAAAACTTGAAACTCAACTCCACTCCGATACGCTTCCCTCTCGCCACGGGGCTCATCTTCCACCCTTTGTATTTCGTCGTAAAGCAGAGGGTGCTTACCGTGCCGATCAAAGCTCCGGCAACGACGTCATGGATGTAGTGGTTGTCCGACTCCACCCGACTGTAGCCGACATAAACGGCGGCGAGGTAGGCGGGCAGTGCATAATTCAAACCGTAGCGTTTATGAATGAACGCAGCGCTTTGAAAAGCGAGCGATGTATGCCCGGAGGGGAAGCTGTGATCGTCCTCTTCGTTCGGACGGGTTTCGGCCACCGTATATTTGAGCCCCAGGGTCACGGCGGCATTCGCGGCGAACCCCCGGGCGAACTGCCATCCGCCGGTGCGATCCTCCAACACGGCCGTAGAACCCGCCGCAGCCGCCGGCAGCAGCAGTGCCAGCAAATCTCCCGAACGCTCCACCGTTCCGGCGTACAGCATGCTACCCGCCGTCAAGATCATCGCTATCCGTTTCATCCGTTCCCCTGTGCATAGAACCCATCTCAAAAATCCCCATAGGCGGGAATGGCTTTCGATCGGTGCGATCACAAGGCGAAAGGCGCAGGGCATAGCCCCGAAGCTACGTTCAAGCTTTTCAACGAAGTGAAGGTGCCGATTGAGAGCCACCCCTACGGGCGGAGCGCTTTTGCCCCCTCTTTTTGTTGGTTCTCCTCGACGTGGCTTTGGCCACGCCTTCGTCGAACCGCCGCGACAGGAAGCAAAATCGCTTCCGTTACCGCCTATGGGGATTTTTGAGATGGGTTCTATTTTTCACCAACTTTAACCAACCATACACTAAAATACCCTTAGAGTTTACTAGAACCCATCTCATTCCCGCCTATGAGGATTTTTGAGATGGGTTCTACTTTAAAGGATATCTGTGAAAAGAATTTTCGTGACCGGCGGTGCCGGATACATCGGTTCCCATACCTGCGTCGAGCTTTTGAATGCAGGGTACGACGTCGTCGTTTACGACAATCTCTCCAACGCGAGCGAAGAGGCGCTGCGGAGAGTGGAGCGGATTACCGGGAAGTCCCTGGCTTTCGTGAAAGGGGATATCCGCGATGCCGAGAGACTCGAGGAGGCGATGGCCGGCTGCGACGCCGTCATCCATTTCGCCGGGCTCAAAGCGGTGGGCGAGTCGGTCGAAAAACCGCTGGAGTACTACGACAACAATGTGGGCGGTACCGTGACGCTGCTCAAAACGATGAAGAAGCTCGGTATCAAGACGATTGTCTTCAGCTCCTCGGCCACCGTCTATGGCGATCCGGACTTTCTTCCGCTGACGGAAGAGCACCCGCTACGCACCACCAACCCCTACGGCCAGACCAAGCTCGTCATCGAAGAGATTTTGCGCGACCTCTACCGTTCGGACGAGAGCTGGCGCATCAGCATCCTGCGCTACTTCAACCCCGTCGGCGCCCACGAAAGCGGGCTCATCGGCGAAGACCCGCAGGGGATCCCGAACAACCTCATGCCATTCGTTGCCCAGGTAGCCGTGGGGCGCCGCGAATACCTCAACGTCTTCGGCGGTGACTACGACACCCATGACGGTACCGGCGTACGCGACTACATCCATGTCGTCGACCTGGCGCTGGGGCATCTGAAAGCACTCGAGTCGCTCGAGTCCGCACAGTGCGAAGCGGTCAACCTCGGCACCGGCAACGGCTACAGTGTGCTCGACGTGGTCGAAGCTTTCGAAGCGGCATCGGGCAGAAAAGTCCCCTACCGCATCGTCGAGCGCCGCCCCGGAGACATCGCCGCTTGCTACGCCGACCCCTCGAAAGCGAAACGGCTTCTGAAGTGGGAAGCGACGCGGGATATGAAAAAGATGTGTGAAGATACTTGGAACTGGCAGACGAAAAATCCGGAAGGATACGGGGTGAATGTTGAATGTTGAATGTTGAATGTTGAATTTTAAATGATGAATGATGAATGATGAATGACGCGGTTTTTTTCATCGTACTTCTGATACTCTGCGAGATTTTCGAAAGCTGGTGGCAGCATGCGCCGACGTTGGGCGGGGTATTGGAGAAGGTCCGCCATTATTACCATATCGACATCTTCGTTCTGTTGCTGATGCATCCTTCGTTTTGGCTGGTGCTTTTCATCTTTCTTTACCAGGGTGGAAGAGGGACGCTTCTGAGCCTTATATTGGTCATGAAAGCGGCCGACCTCGCCTTCAAACTCTGGATGGTAAGGAAGATCGACGAAGGTGCGCTCTCGGCCGAGTTTCGAGGCATGCTCAGTGTTCCGCTTTCGCCATGGATGCCATGGATCAATGTCGTAATCTACCCTGCGCTTCTGGCGATGGCGCTTACAGGTTGACAAAAAAATCCCAAAATTGATACAATAGCCCTAACAAAACTTATCTGACACATTCTGTGCTTCGGCACTTCTACAATCCTGCCAGAATTCTGCAAAATTTCAAGTTCACAAAGAAGGAACCATGAGCGAAACCTCTACCCGTAATACCGGCAACAGCAACAACAGCAAATCCCGAACCCATATCCCCGTCGAAGGGTACAAGATCGAAGATCTTCGCCGAAAGAACCTCGAAGATCTCATCGCGATCGCCAAAGAGCTCGGCGTCGAGCATCCGAACGAACTCAAGCGCCAGGATCTGATGTTCGAGATCCTCAAGTCGCAAGTTAGCAAAGGAGGATACATCCTCTTTACCGGCATCCTCGAAATCACCAACGAAGGGTACGGATTTTTGCGCGCGATGGACGCCAACTTCTCCAACTCCAGCAACGACGCCTACGTCTCCAGTACACAGATCCGCAAATTCGCCCTGCGTAACGGGGACGTCGTCACCGGCCAGGTGCGTCCGCCCAAAGATCAGGAGCGCTATTACGCCCTGCTCAAAATCGAGGCGATCAACTACATGCCGGTGGCCGAGAGCAAGAACCGGCCGCTCTTCGACAACCTCACGCCGCTCTACCCGCAGGAGAAGCTGAAACTCGAGTACCACCCGACGAAACTGACCGGCCGCGTCCTCGACCTCTTCACGCCGATCGGAAAAGGACAGCGCGGGCTCATCGTCGCACCGCCGAGAAGCGGAAAGACGGAGCTGATGAAAGAGCTCGCCCACGGCATCACCCACAACCACCCGGAAGTCGAGCTCATCGTCCTTCTCGTCGACGAACGCCCCGAAGAGGTGACCGACATGGAGCGAAGCGTCAGAGGCGAAGTCTACAGCTCCACCTTCGATCTTCCGGCGCAAAACCACGTGCGTGTCGCGGAACTCGTCATCGAAAAGGCAAAACGCCGTGTGGAGCTCGGAAAAGATGTCGTCATTCTCCTCGACTCCATCACCCGCCTCGCACGCGCCTACAACACCGTGACACCCAGCAGCGGAAAAGTCCTCTCCGGCGGTGTCGACGCCAACGCCCTGCACAAGCCAAAACGCTTCTTCGGTGCAGCGCGTAACATCGAAAACGGCGGCAGCCTCACCATCATCGCGACCGCCCTCGTCGACACGGGAAGCCGCATGGACGAAGTGATCTTCGAAGAGTTCAAAGGTACGGGCAACAGCGAAATCGTCCTCAGCCGCAACATCGCCGACCGCCGCATCTACCCGGCTGTCGACATCATCAAGTCGGGCACGCGAAAAGAGGAGCTTCTGACCGACCCCAACACGCTGCCGAAAATCTGGGCGCTGCGCAACGCGATGCACCAGATGGACGAGGTCGAAGCACTCAAGTTCCTCTACTCGAAGATGTTGAAGACGAAGAACAACGAAGAGTTTCTTAGCATCATGAACGAAGGAGCTTAGCGCGAAGCTTACGCTTCGCGAATTGAGAATTGAGAATGGAAAATGGAGAATGATTCGATGCACAAAAATGTCGTTCTGGAGCGTTCGTTTCGTTTCTCCGTTCGTATCGTAAAACTTTACAAATATCTCAACGAGCGCTACAAAGCCTATTCCCTGGCTGACCAACTTCTACGTTCAGGGACTTCTATTGGGGCAAACGTCACAGAAGCACAGGATGCTCAAAGCAAAAAAGATTTCATTTCAAAGATTTCCATCGCATTGAAAGAGGCCAAAGAGACACGATATTGGCTACGCCTTCTCATCGAAACGGAATACCTCGACAAGTCGCATCATCATGTATCGACTCTCTTGTCCGAAGCAGAAGAACTCATCAAGCTTCTGACATCGATCACCATCACATCCAAAGAGTCACTCTAAACCGCCATGAAAAAAAAATTCTCCATTCTCCATTCTCCATTCTCCATTCGAAAACGCGCAGGCGTTTTCGACAGCGGCTCTGGTGGTTTGACTGTGGTGAAAAGCCTTCTCGAGCATCACCTGTTCGACGAGATCATCTACTATGGCGACACGGCGCGTGTTCCCTACGGGCCGAAAGATCCTGCCACGATCACCCGGTATGCGCTCGAGGCGTTGGAGTTTTTCAAAAACTTCGAGATCGATCTGATGATCACGGCTTGCAACAGTGTCAGTGCGCATGCGCTGCCCGAGCTTCGGGCCAATGCAGACTTCGATGTCTACGGGGTGATCGAACCGGGTATTCTGGCGCTTAAAAACGCGAACCTTCCAAGCGCAAGCCGTATTCTGGTGCTCGGGACGAAAGCGACGATCGGCAGCGGCCGTTACCAAAACGGCATTCGCGAGCTGGGGTTCGAAAACATCGAGGCGATCGCACCTTCACTTTTCGTACCGATCGTCGAAGAGGGGCTTTTCGAAGGGCCGGTGCTCCAAAGTGTACTCGACCACTACTTCAAAGAGGTTCGGCCACCCGACGCGATCATCCTCGGCTGCACCCATTTTCCGCTCATTGCAGACGCCATTCGCAACTATTTTCCAAACAGGCCCCTGCTCATCCACTCCGGCGAGGCGATCGCGGAGCATTTGGAAAACAACGGATGCAAACCACGCGAACAAGGGAAATCCGATCTGAAAATTTTCGCTTCGGAGAATCCGGATGGGTTGAAGCGCATCGCTGAAAAGTGGCTTTCACGTTGATTCATCATATGAAAGGGGAACGCGCAATGATTTCCGTGAGACTCGACAAAGAGATGGAAGAGAAACTTGAAAAACTGGCGAAGGAGACAAAACGTCCCATAAGTTCTCTCGTCAAGGAAGCTCTCGAAAATTATCTGGAGGATATGATCGACTATCACGAAGTGATGAAACGCAAAAACGACCCACATCGTGAATCGATCACGCTCGAAGAGATAGAAAAAGAGCTTGGCTTGTAAGATGTTCGCCGACAAAACAGAGGTCATACGGGTTCGGCATCGAAAAGAAGTTTATTAGCTGCTCTTCGCTACACTAAAACAAAAAAAGAGGTTCATGTGTCACAGGCGCTCGCACTCAAATACCGTCCGAAACGTTTCGAAGATCTGATCGGCCAGGACTCCATTTCCCAGACCCTGGCAATGGCACTCGACCAGAACCGGCTGGGGCACGCCTACCTCTTTTCCGGGCTGCGCGGAAGCGGGAAGACGTCGACGGCGCGCATCTTCTCCAAGGCGCTCCTGTGTGAAAACGGCCCAACTTCCAAACCGTGCGACAGCTGCGAACAGTGCCGCATGGCCAACGAAGGGCGCCATATCGACATCATCGAGATGGATGCAGCCTCAAGCCGCAAGATCGACGACATCCGCGACCTCATCGAGCATACGAAGTACAAACCCTCCGTCGGGCGTTACAAAGTCTTCATTATCGACGAAGTGCACATGCTCACCAAAGAGGCGTTCAACGCGCTTTTGAAGACGCTCGAGGAGCCGCCGGAGTTCGTGAAGTTCATCCTGGCGACGACCGACCCGCTGAAACTGCCGGCGACGATTCTTAGCCGTACCCAGCACTTCCGCTTCAAAAAGATCGCCAAGCCACTCGTCATCAAACATCTCGAGCACATTCTCAACACCGAGAATATCGCGTTCGAACCCGAAGCGCTGGAGATTCTGGCGCGCAGTGGCAGCGGCTCGCTGCGCGATACGCTGACCCTTCTCGACCAGGCCATCGTCTACTCCAAAAGCCATGTCGACGTCGCGACGGTGACACAGATGCTCGGCATCATCGACCCGGAGTTTCTCGAAAAACTTTTCGATGCGGTCTTGCAAAAGGATGAGAGAAAGATCCGCGAATACCTCAAAGATCTCGAAAACTACGAAGCGGAAATGGTGATCGACGAGATGAGCCTCTTTCTGAAAGAGAAGCTGCTGCAGAACGACCCGAAATTCTCTCCGATGCTGCTGGAGCGCTTCTACCGCATCCTCGCCGAAGCGAAACCGCTGCTGGCACTGAATACCGACGGCGATTTCGTGCTTTCGCTCACCCTTTTCAAAATGGTCGAAGCGATGAACATCAAGCAGATCGACGAGATGATCGAGGCGCTCGAAGCGGAATTGAGAATGGAGAATGGAAAATGGAAAACGGAGCGAGCCGCTCCCATCCCGGCTCCAACCCCTTCCCCTGCCGCGGAGGCCAAACAGGCTCGAGCCCCGGCGCCCGATACCCAGCACCCGACACCCAACAACGAAATCCGCTTCAAGAAGCTCATCGAAAAACTCTACGACCGCAATGCCGATCTGGGAAAAGCGTTCGAAGAGAGCATCGAGTTCGTCGGCTACGAAGATGGCGTGCTTTCGTGGGCGAGCCATGCGGAAGGGGAAAACCGCGAACTCCTGAAGACCCATTTCGGCATCGTCCGCCACTTCGTGCAGGACGTTTTCGGAGTCGGCACAAAAATCCAACTGGTCAAGTCGGACAACCCGCCGCCTCCGAAGGTCGAAACGGCCGTAAAAAACGGTACGCCGAACGAGCGAAGCCCTTCCAGCTCCACCGATGCCGATCTCTCCTCACCGGAGAGTGACGCCAACGGGGCGACCCATACGGGGTCGATGGTCGAGGATGTCGACTGCAACAATGCCGGATGCGTCACCGGCAACTGCAGCGAAGAGGAGCCAAGCAAAGAGCACGACGCCAAAGAGATCCTCAACGACCCGATGGTCAAAAAAGCGCAGGAGCTCTTCGGCGCCAAAAAGATCGTCATCCGCTCGAAAGTATGAGCCGCTCGCACTTCGGGCTCGTTCTCGCACTCCTCTGGCTGGCATGGTTCGCAGGATGTGCACCGAAATCGCCCCATCTTCTGGAAACCTCCACGCAGATCGCCCCCTTTTTGAAGCAGGTATCCGGCCCTCTGCCCAAAACGCAGGAAAAACGGCTCTATGCCGACTTTCTTGCCCGCTACTACCGTCCCTGGCAACTCGACGAGCTCGATACGACGGCCGAAACGGCCTCCTGGGCCGTTCGCCACTACGCCGGAAAAGCTCTTTTCGCCGAAAACAGGCGTCCTCTGCCCAAAGCGCGTTTCGACGCATGGGTGGAGAATGCCGACTACGAAGCGTTCAATACGCTGAAACGCCATGCGATCGTCGTCCACCCGACATCGCTGCGCCTCTTTCCGACCCGTCGGCCCATCTTTTACGACCCGAGCCTGCCCGGCGAGGGGTACCCTTTCGACTACAACCAAAACAGTGCGATCAAAGCCTGCACGCCGCTCATCGTCTCCCATCTGAGCCGTGACGGCGGATGGGCTTTCGTGCAGAGCCCCTTCGCCCTGGGATGGCTTCCGGTCCGGGACATCGCATTCGTCTCCGAGAAACAGATCGAGACGATCATGCGGCTTCCGAAGCTTGCCGTGTTGAAAGAGTATATCCCAGTCTACGACGGCCGCCAGAATTTTCTCTTCTATGCCAAGATGGCCACACTCTTTCCATGGGCCGGAGAAGAGGAGGGGTTTTACAAAATTCTCGTTCCCCAAAAAGAGGGCGGATCTCTATCTTTGAGCCGATCGCTGCTTCCCAAAGCGTGGGCTTCCGCCATGCCCCTGGAGATGAAGAGGGAGAACGTGGGACGTGTCGCCTCACAGCTGCTTGGCGAACCCTACGGATGGGGCGGTATGGCGGAAGACCGTGACTGCTCGGCGATGACACGCGACTTTTTCGCCCCCTTCGGCATCTGGCTGCCGCGTAACTCCAAAGCGCAGGCGAAGGCCGGAAAGGCCATCGATCTTCAGACGCTTTCCGCCAAAGAGAAAGAGAGGATCATTCTGAAAGAGGCCGTACCGTTTCGTACACTCCTCTACCTGCCGGGGCACATCATGCTCTATGTGGGGAAACAAGAGGGCAGAGCCTACGCCATGCACAACATATGGGGCATACGGACCGGCAACGGCGGCCGCTACATCGTCGGAAAGGCGGTCATTACCGATCTTTGGCTGGGAGAGAATCTGCCGGAAGCGGACAAAGCGTCACTGTTGATCGAGAGAATACGGTCGATGAATATCGTAGTTGAGTTTTGAGTTTTGAGTTTTGAGTTTTGAGTTTTGAGTTTTGAGTTTTGAGTTTTGAGTTTTGAGAAGGCGAGCACAGCCTGCCGAGCCTTGTCAAGGGTTTCGGTCAATTTTTGGGTAAAAAACTGTTTCAATTCTCAACCCTCAAAACTCAATACTCAACGCTACCAAATGGCCAATGACCAATGACGGTGGGCGAAGCCCACATTCAACCCTCCAACAATCCCACATCCACACTCTTTCCCTTTTTGTACCGCTTGCAGTACTCCACGATCATTCCGTGAAAAAGGGCGTAGATCTGCGCTTTTGGCTCACGGGGGAAAAGTTCGCGTACTTTGATGTCGTAATCTTTGAGCCCTTCGATCAGCCACCCCTGAATGCCGCGGTAATCCTCGAAGTCGTATCCGAAAGCGCGCAGCAGTGCCGCCGTATAACTGTCGACCACCATCGCTTCACCGTAACATGCGTAGTTCAGAATCGCGTCGGCCGTCTCTTCGCCGATTCCCTTCTTGCCGAGCAGCCAACGGCGATCGACTTCTGCCTGAAACGTTTCGAAATCGCCGAACTTGTCGCCGATGGATTGGTTGAGAAGCTTGAGACGCTTGGCTTTGGTGTTGTAGAAGCCGGCCGGTTTGATCGCCTCGCGCAACGACTCCTCGTCGATCTTCGCCAGCCCTTCGATCGTCAACGCTTCCAGAGTTCGAAGATTTTCCAGCGCCTCTTCCACTTTCTGCCACTTCGTATTTTGCGTCAGAACGGCACCGATCACCACCTCGTAGGTTCCGCTGTTCGGCCACCACCAGGGATCGCGCGCCTGGATCGGCAGTTGGAGTGTGTATAACACTTTAAGAAGCTCGTAGCTATTTGTCATCTTCACTCTTTTTTCGCTATAATTGAAACGACAAGTAGTAACCTTCGGTGTAATTGAAGGGACGGTTAGCCTGTCGGGTCGCTCCCGGCGGGCTTTTTTTTTACCGTCCCCCCAATTACACCGAAGGGGGCAATCATGTGGCGGCTACTACTTGTCATTGCGCTGATCTGCATCTTTGCGATCAAAGCACACTGACCGTCACAGGAGAGGCTTTTTTGCCTCTCCTTGCCCCCTTCCTCGATCACATTAGTCCTCTATCCGCGCCCTGAGCGCGATCTCCCTGTCGCCTTCGCTGTAAACCCGGATTTTGTACGCATCGGCCGCACGCCCTTTCTCGAGCCGTACGACGGCCATCTGCAAAATCGCTTTGCACTTGTCCGGTACGTCGAAGCGGCCGGGAAGCCCGGTCAGAAAACGCTCGATCGGCACTCTGGCGTCCATCCCGATGACGTTGTCGCGACATCCGGTAAGGCCGACGTCGGTCACGTAGGCACACCCCTTGTCGATCACCAGATCGTCGGTGCCGACATGGGTGTGCGTTCCCACGATCGCGCTCACCTTTTCGCGCAGCATCATCAGGAGCGCCCGCTTTTCGCTCGTCGCTTCGGCATGCATATCGATGAAGATATGCCCGATCCCTTCGGAGCGGAGTACATCGACGATGCGGTTGGCGGCGATGAAAGGGTTGTCGACCATCGGCATCGCGAAGTGGCCCATGATGTTGACGACCGCCAGCCGCTCTCCGCCAACTTCGAAGATGCGTACGCCACGTCCGGGAACCCCTTCGGGGTAGTTGACGGGACGAAGCAGCGGCAACGACTCCAGCATCCCTTTTATCTCTTTTTTGTCCCAGGTATGGTTGCCACCCGTCATGACGTCGATACCCGCTTTGAAAAGCTCCTGGGCGTTCTTCTCGGTCAGGCCGAAGCCGTGACTGGCGTTTTCGTAATTGCCGATGACGAAATCGAGCCCTTCCGTTTCACGCAGCTCCTGCAGATGTTTCCGTACCATCGCGCGCCCAGGACGCCCCACGATATCGCCGATAAAGCCGATCTTCAAAGGAGAACCTTTGAAATGGAGAATGGAGAGTGGAGAGTGGAGAGTTTCTGCAAGGTCACTTCGTTCCCTTTTCTTTGATTTTTTTCGGATATTCGAAAAAGAGCGTATGGCCTTTCATCCGGCACGCCTCTTCCCATTTGGAGGTGTCGAACGCGATGGCGACGATCCCCGCGGTGGGGATGTTGTCGATCGTGATATCGCCGAGGATATTCGCCAGTTGCGTCAATCCGGGATTGTGCCCGACAAGCATCACCCGCTTCGCGTTTTCCGGAAACTGGCAGACGAGATAGAGAAGCGACTGCGGTGACGCCTCGTAGATCGTTTCGCTATACACGATCTTCTGCGGATCGTACCCAAGCTTTTCCGCCACGATCTTCGCCGTCTTTTTCGCGCGCTTCGCCGGCGAGGAGACGATGAGATCGGGATCGACGCCGATCGTCGCCAGATGTTTTCCCATCATCGGCGCGTCCTCTTTGCCGCGATGGTTCAACGGCCGGTCGAAATCGGAAAGTGCCGGATCGTCCCAGCTCGACTTCGCATGGCGCAAAATAAAAAGCTCTCTCATCCACCCCTCCTTATCGTGCAAGGTTCAACGCGTCGACGACATTCACTTTGCCATAACCGTAATAGTCGTTTCGCCCATCGGCATAGGATGAACGATCGCCGATTTTCTCGGCACTGCACGCCAACAGGCTCAGCACCTCTTCGCGTGTCAGGTTGGGGTTGGCTTCCAGAAGAAGCGCGACGACACCGGTAACGACCGGTGTAGCGGCGGATGTCCCCACGAACGCTTTGGCATCGTTGTACTCCAGATAGTTCGGCTGATTTGTCGCCGTGCCGGCACTTCCCATCTGATCGAGTGTCGCAAGGCCGGTATACTCCCCTCCGGGCGCCATGAGATCGAGCGCTTCGCCGTAGTTGCTGTACTCCGCTCTCTCGTTGTAGATGTTGGTGGCGCCTACGGCGATCACTTCCGGAATCGAGGATTCGTCGTTTCCTATCGGGTCGCCTTTGCCATCGATCCCGCCGTTACCCGCGGCGAAAACGACGATCGTCCCTTTGCCGTCGCGGCCGTTCTTCGCCACATCGACGATGGCGCTTCTGACGGCGTCGTTGACATCGCCGCTTCCCCAGCTGCAGTTGATCACGTCCGCGCCCCACGCGGCGGCTTTCTCGAAAGCTTCCACGATATCGGAAATGGAGACTTCCCGGTCGAAGGGCAGGCGGATGAAGTAGATCTGCACCTCCGGTGCGACACCGACGAGGCCCAACCCGTTGTTCCTCGCCGCGATAACGCCCGTCACTTCCGTCCCGTGGTTCTGCTCGTCCTCCGTGGGCTGGACGTCGGAGCTTTTACTCTCGACATCGTAGGCCCCGGCGACCGCGCCCCGAAGGTCCTCGTGAGTCAGATCGAGCCCATTGTCGATGACGGCCACTTTGATTCCACGGCCCAGAAACCTGTGCTCCGGCTCCATATGGATCGAAGCGTCCTCCGTCGCACGGGCGGCATGCCAGTAAAAATTTTCGTCGTAGTTGATCGCCCACTGCTGCGAAAAGAGAGGATTGGCGGAAAAGGAAGAGGCGGAGGGGAGCGGCGGAAGGTTGGATTTGTTGATATCGTCTACCTGGCATGAAAGGGTCGAATCGTTCGAGGGTGTGACGACGGAAACCATATCCGCCGATCCACCGCCGCCGCAACCGGAAAGAAGAAGCGCGCCCGTCAGCGAAAACGCTGCACAAAAATCCCGATACCTCATCGCAAGCTCCACTTTTTGATGAGATCGGGCTGCGCGAAAAGCACATCCTCTCTTTGGCTCAGTGCGTTGGCCGCATCCATGGCCGCTTTCGGCGTGGGCGCTTGAAGAAGGCATGTGCCGTTTCGATACCTGTGCAGAAGTTTCAACCCGAACTCTTTCAGATAGCGGTCGAAATTTTCGGGCGATTTGAACTTCACGATCAGCCTGTTCGGAATCGCCACGTCGGCGCCTCTTTCGTTCTTGAACTTCAAGACGTTTTGGAGGCTCCTGGCTGCCGGAAACTCCGAGGTGACGGGGGTCAACTCGACACGTTTTCCACCCTCCATATAGTAGTAATCGCCTGCAAAAAGCATGACTGTACACGCTGCCATCGTTACGAGATATCTCATGTCGCTTTGCTCCTCAGTGCCTCCAGCACGCTCGCGATCAGGTCGTCATCGTCCCTGCTGCGCGCTTTGACCACCGTTTTGTTCTCATCATTATACTGTATTGTGATATTTTCGTTGTAATTGCCGATCCGCTCGACACCCTTTTTGAGGGCGAGTACCTTGATCGTGACGAGATCGAGGAACTGGCGTGTCGGAAGATCGGGTTTGCCGAAGCGGTCTTCGATCTCCTGCTCGATCTCGATGACGTCGTGGGGCTCGCTGCAGGCGCTCAGACGCCGGTAGAGCTCCAAGCGGACCCGCTCGTGCGGCACCAACTCGTCGGAAATATAGGCGGTGATGGAGAGTTTGATATCGACACTCTTGCGTTCCGGCGCCGCCTCCTGGCTCAAAATACGGATCGCGTCCTCGAGCATCTTCAGGTAGAGCGCATAACCGATCTGCTTGATGTGCCCGCTCTGGCTCTCGCCGATCAGGTTGCCGCCGCCGCGGATCTCCAGGTCGTGGTAGGCGAGCACGGCACCGCTTCCGAGGAAGGAGTTGCTCTCCAGTGCGATGAGCCGCCGTTTGGCCTGGTCGGTGAGGGCATCCTTGTTTTCGACGAGAAAGTAGCAGTACCCCTCGACTTTGCCCCGCCCGACACGGCCGCGCAGCTGATGCAGGTCCGCCATCCCGAAACGGTCGGCGCCGTCGACGATCATCGTGTTGACTTTGGGCATATGGATACCCGACTCGATGATGGAGGTGGAAAGCAGCAGGTCGTACTCGCCCGCCTCGAACTTCAGCATCTCCTTTTCGGTCTGCGCCGCCGTGATTTTCGAATGGAGCGTCGCGATACGAAGGCCGGGAAGAATCTCCAGAAGCTCGCTCTTCTTGCTCTCGATGCCGGCGATCGAGTTGTAGACATAGAAGAGCTGTCCGCCGCGCCGGAGTTCGCGCATGATCGCCTCTTTGACGACCGTCTCGTCGAAACTCTTGACGAAGGTACGCACCCCTTTGCGCTCCACGGGCGGCGTGCGCAACTCGCTGTACCCTTTGATTTTGGAGAGTGCCATGTTGAGGCTTCGCGGAATCGGCGTGGCGCTCATACTGAGAAGATGGACGTTTTCGCTGAGAAGTTTGAGCGCCTCTTTCTGCTTCACGCCGAACTTGTGCTCTTCGTCGATGATGACAAGCCCCAGGTTCTTGAACTTCGCCCCGAGCAGCGCATGGGTGCCGACGACGAGATCGAGTTCCCCCTTCTCCAGCTCTTCGAGGATCTGCCGTTTCCGTTTCGCCGTCGTGAAACGGTCGAGCTTGTCGATACGCACGCCGAAGGGTGCGAGCCTGGCCTCGACACTCTTGAAGTGTTGTGCGCTCAGCAGTGTCGTCGGCACGACGAACGCACTCTGGTAACCCGACTTGGCGACGGCGAGAATCGCGTTCATCGCCACTTCGGTCTTTCCGAAACCGACGTCGCCGCTGAGCAGTCTGTCCATGACGCGGCCGCTGGAGAGATCGGCGAAAATCTCCTCCACCGCCGTGATCTGGTCGGGTGTGTACTCGAAGCCCGACGCCTCGCGGAACTCGAACAGTTCCGGGATATCGGTATCGATCACCGCCCCTTTTATCAGCATCCGCTTCGCCGACATGTTGACGATCTCGCTCGCAATCGCGAAGAGGCGCTCTTTGACTTTCGCTTTGAGCTTTCCGAAGCCCCCCTTTCCGAGCCGGTCGAGGGCCGGCAGCGAACCGCCTTCGGCGATGTAGCGGTCGATCATGTCGAGGTTTTCGACCGGTAGAAGCAGCGTGTCGTCGTTCTGGTAGGCGATGTGGACGAAGTCGCGCACGGCGCCGAGCACCTGGTGCGGTTCGATCCCTTTGAAGATGCCGACACCGTAGTTTTCATGCACGACGTAGTCGCCCGGCTTCAGGTCGTCGAGCAGAATCGTCGGGCGCTTGACGGCGCGTTTCTTGAACGGTTTGTTGAGCGAAACGATGATCTTTTCGGGCGTCAGAAGATTGACGGCCCCCTCGGCTTTGACGATCGTCGCGCGTGCCAGCTCCTTGATCGGGCTTCGGCGCACGAGCGCTTCGCTGGCGGCGACGATGACAAGTTCCCTCTCGGGGTAGTTTTCGGTCAGCAGGTCGACATTGATCGGTTCGATCGCTTTGACACGGCCCGTTTCGGGAACGACTTCGACGTCGAAACGCGCTTTGGGAAGGGCGTTTTTGGCATGTTCGTAGGCGAACGCCACCTCGTCGGCGAGATCTTTTACCGCGACCGCCATCTTCCCCGCCATCAGATCGTGCGCGAGATCCTCCAGAAACCAGAGCCCCAAAGAGGCCACATCCTTGACGAAAACGTCGCTGTCGCTCAGCTCCACCCGTTTTTGCAGCGCTTCGAACGCCGGCTTCGTCAGGGAAAAGAGTGCCGGCTCCACGACAACCTCTTCGAGCTCTTCTTCTTTGTTGGACTTCTGGCTCTCCACTTCGAACGTCCGGATACTCTCCACTTCGGTGTCGAACAGGCTGATGCGCCACGGCTTTTCGCTTCCGGGGGAAAAGATATCGACGATATCCCCGCGGATCGATACCTCCCCTTTCGTCTCGACGACGTCGACGAAGCTGTAACCCCATGCGTAGAGCTTCTCTTTGAGCGCTTCGAGATCGAGATCGTCGCCGAACGCGAGAGAGAAGGTTTGCATCAGCTCCGGCTTCGGCAGGGGATAGAGAAGGGTGTGGTACGGGGCGATCAGGATGGGATTTTGGATTTTGGATTTTGGATTTTGGATGATTTTTTCGTAATAGCGTTTCAGGGCATCGTTCAATGCAAAGAGCTCTTCCCGCCAGCTTCTGAGGTCTTCGCCGTAGGTGGCACGAAAATCCGGGAGTACGACGGATTCGATGCCGTGCAGCGTGGCGACCGTCGCGGCGGTCTGCGCCTCTTTGTCGTTCTCGACCAGCAGGATCTGCGGGGCTTTGCTTTTTTCGAAATAGTCGTAGAGATTGGCTTCGATCATCTTTTCGTTATATCCTCGTTGATTTTGAATGCTTCGATCTGTCCGTGGCAGACGCCGGTGGCGTAGCGCTCTATTTCAAGCGCCCAGATGTCACCGTGAACCGTCCCGCTCAGATAGACTTCCGCGGCATGGATATCTCCATGCACGACGGCCCCTTTCGCCACGATGACATAACTTTTGGCTTCGACGTTCCCTTCGACCTCTCCGTCGATATGGATGCCGCCGCCGCTTCGAATGGTGCCCGTCACTTTTGTTCCGGGGGCGACGATGGTGGTATGGCCTGTGCGGCCATGTGACTTACCAGTGCGATGAAAGATTCCCATGGTACCTGCTTCACTTTCTTGAATATCGAGGTGTATGCATCCCGTCTCCACTTCAAAAACCAGTAGGGGTTGAGCGGACGTGACAGGAAACGGATCTCGTAATGTAGATGCGGTGCAGTGCTGAGCCCCGTGTTACCGCTGAGGCCGATTACATCGCCCTTAATCACCGTATCGCCTGTTCTTACCGTCAGTTTTTTGAGATGACCGTAATAGGTCTTGAACCCGAATCCATGATCGACGATGACGAGATTGCCGTAGCCGCTCCTTTTATGGTAGCCTGCATACTCCACCACGCCGTCGGCCGTCGTCCAGACAGGCTTTCCGTGTTTGGCGCGCAGGTCGATGCCGGCATGAAACTCCTTGCACTTTCTGATCGGGTGTCTGCGCCAGCCGAATGCGCTGGTCACCCCCTCCATCGGCAGCGGGTCTCCATTGGGGACGATCGAAAAGAGAAGTGCGAGCTGTGCCGCCGAAAGGGTCACGTTTTCCAGCCGTGTCGAGGTGGAGATGCCGGTATCCGGTTTCTCGCCGACCAGTATCTCCAGGTCGCTGAGCCTGTCCCCAAGACGATCAAGCGCATTCTGCCGCTTTTCGATCTGAAGGTTGAGTGCCGCGATGTTGCGTTCGAGTACCTCTTGGCGTCGCTTCGCCATTTCATTGGCCTCTTCGAGCCATTTCATATAGAGGTAGGTTGCGGCCCCTGCCAGAACCAGTGCGAAAAAGAGTGCAAGTACCACCCATTTGAGAATCTGGCTCAGCGTATACTGGCGAAAGCTGCCGGTGTCGGTGATCGTGATGAGAATTTTATGTTTCATGCAACGACTTCAAAAATGCTTCCGCCACGATGAAGGAGCCGAACACCAGGTACTCCTCCTCTTCACGCAATCCCCGAAAGGGCCCGGCTTCGATTCCGAGTTTGGCGGCGGCTTCCGCGAGCCGCTCCTCCGCGATCGCCCGTTCGCTCTCGATCGGTATGATCTCGAGACGGCGGATGACCGGTTGGAGGATCTCGAGGATCTGCACCACATCTTTGTCTTCGAGTGCATTGTATACCAAAACGGGCGTCCTGCCGTCAAGCGCTTCGGCAACGGCTCTCGCTCCGAGCGGATTGTGGCCGACATCCAGTATCACGTTGGGCAGGATCCTTTCGAACCGGCCTTTGAGCTGTATGGAGGCCAGCATTTCGGGGTCGTAGTCACGGTGTGTGAGACGTTTCGCGGCTGCGAAAGCGGCCACCGCGTTTTCACCCAGGTAGAGAGGCCATCCTATCGAAACCGCAGTGTCGAGAATGGACCGGCGCACCGCTTTTCCAAGCACCCCTTCCGGCGTAAGCAGACGGGCGCCTTTTGCCTTCGCGATCCTCTTTGCCGTTTCATAGACTTCCGGTGCGGGCTGGGGTGCGACGAGCGCCTCTTTTTGAATGCTTCGGATCTTCGTTTCCGCGATTTGGGTGATGGAGTCACCAAGAAAGGCCTGATGGTCGATACCGATGGGCGTAACGACGCTCAAGACTTTGTCGACGACGTTCGTCGCATCGAACTCACCGCCCAGGCCCGCTTCGAAAACGACGAAATCACACCCTTCGAACGCGGTCAACGCCAGAAGCGTCGTGTATTCGAAATAGCTCAGCTCCTCGGCACACTCGCTGCCCAGCCACGACATAAGCGTTCGATGTGCCGCCTCGAGCCGCCGATCTTCCGCATCGGCACCGTCGATCCAGATACGTTCGTTGAAGCGGAGGATGTGCGGAGAGCTGTAGTGCCCCACACGGTAGCCGGCCTCTTTCAGAAGAGAGGCCAGGATGCGCCCCGTACTTCCCTTCCCGTTGGTCCCGACAAGATGCACGACCTCCCCGAGATTCAGATGTGGACGCACCATGGCATAGGCGCGCGGCATGCGGCTCAGATCGATTTTGTCGTAGTAGAGGGGTTTCGTCTCCAGAAAATCGGCCAGTTTCATCAAACGACTATTCTGTTTCGACCGCCCGCTTTGGCGCTGTAGAGATTCTTGTCGGCGCGTTTGAGCACCTCCTCCATGCTCTCGCTCGATGCACGGTCCGCAACGCCGCCGCTGACCGTCACCGGGATACGCGTCCCTTTGTACATAAATTTGCTTTTGGAGACGACATCGCGCAGCTTCTCGGCGAATTTGTAGGCACCCTCCTTGTCCGTCTTCGGAAGGACGACCAGAAACTCTTCTCCGCCCCATCGTCCGACGAAATCGAGTTCGCGGCTGTATCGTCTGAGCATTTTTCCAAACGATGCCAGAATCACGTCGCCGGCATCGTGTCCATACGTGTCGTTGACCGACTTGAAATGGTCGATATCGAAAAGAACAGCGGCATAGTTGTCGCCGTAACGCTTGAAAGCCGCCTCCTGTTTGGAGAGAAAATCGTCGATCGCCCGGCGGTTGGGGAGCTTCGTCAGCGTATCGGTCCCCGATTTTTTCCGCTCTTTGCGAAGTGCGTCTTCGAGCACCCTCACCTTCTGGCGGAGTTCCGTCACATCTTCCTGGCTCTGCTTCATTTCGTCGCTGAGTACCCGCGTTTCCGTCTCCAGGGAGTTGGCGATCGCCAGAAGTTTGGCATGGATCACTTCGAAAGAGTCGATTCCAAGGTTGACCTCGCCGAGCTCTCCCTGGATTTTGCTGATCGCGTCGTGATTCGTCTCGCCGCAGTCGACGACACGTACCAATGTCAGATTGATATGTTCGATGATCGTATCGAGTTCCGTCATCCGCGAAACGACCGCTTTCTTGTCCAGTTCGATCCGTTTTTTGATCATGTGGCGGATATCTTCCATCATCGCCGGGGATGTCAACAGTTCGGGATTGGAGCGGATCTGCGCACTGACGGTGGCGATCTCGTCGTTCATGCCCGACGCGATCGACGGGACCAGCGACGCGACGATCAGCTGCGCCACCAGACTCAAATCTCCGCCGCTTCCCTCACGGGATTTAAAACAGGCGACCAGGTCGTCGACCATCGCTTCGAGATCGCTCGTATCGGCATCGCAGTAGGGGTTCAACCGGTTCAGGAAGCTGTCGTCGTACTCCATGACGAACCGGTTCCAATGCTCGCGAATCGCATCGATTTCCCCTTTTTCGAGGTAGGGAACGATCTTTTTTATATCCTTTTCCGCAAGCTGTGCCGCCTTTTTGTCGTGCAGCATCGAAACCGCCTGTAAAAGCCGCTTGACGAGCAACACATAGGCCTGGATGATCTCACCGCTCTTTTTCGTATCCGAACGCATCACTTCCGATGCGAGATACTGGACCAGCTGGTCCAGTGTCGAGACATGACGGTTCTTGACACTCTCTTGAAGCTCCGGCGAAAGGCGTTTGAGAAACTTCTCCAGCCTCTGGCAATCTTCGAAAATGACGTTTGCACGTTTGGCATGGCGGCAGAAGATCTCGCTGTAGGTATCCGGCGTGAGCTGAAGGCCGCGGCTCTTGATCTCTTGAAGCGACTTTTTGATGATCTCTTGTATCGTCATAGACTCTCTCCTCGCATCGCGATACGCGATATAAATGCGTCGAGCGCTTTCTGGGCGCCAAAGCGGATCGCCTCGAAGCGCTTCGCATCCGATATGATCGCATTGGGCTCGATCGGAAAGTCGTAAAATCCCGAGACGGTCTCGTCCCCGCTGCTCTTGGGCGATTCGTAATGGATTTCAAGGGAGACATTCGCACGGTAGTAGACGGCGTAACCGTTGGCATCGTACTGAATCGGGGTGAAAGAGACCGTTTTGAAAGCGATTTTCAGATGGGTCGTCGCATCTTTTTTCTTCGCGATGCGGGCACCGAAGCGGCTGACGATCGCTTCGTTCATCGCATCTTTGACCAGAACGGCGTTTTCGGGGTCGCGAAGATAGACTTCGACCTCGGTGAAGATCTTGTCGGTGAATACCTTTTTGGTATAGGCCGTCATCGGTTTGTAGCCGCAACCGGCAAGCGCTGTCGCGGAGAGCGCGATGATGGATGACGGATGATGGATGATGGATGAAAGAAGGAGAAGCGTCCATGTCCGGCGCCGACCCTTTCTCAACTTCTCACTTCTCACTTCCCACTCCTCACGCAAGCTATTTCACGACCAAGTTGACCAGCTTCCTGGGCACGACGATCTCTTTGACGACCGTTTTGCCCTCGAGCCATTTGGGTACGGCCGCCCGGGCGACTTCGAGGATCTCCTCTTTGCTCGCGTCCGGTGCCACTTCGATCTGGGCACGGGGTTTGCCATTGATCGAAACGGCCATCGGTATCGCGTCGACTTCGAAAACCTCCTCCTTCACTGCGAGAGGCACGAAGTTAGCGCGTTTGAAGAGCCGCTCGCCGAGTTCCCAGGCGATATGCGGAACGATCGGTTCCAGAAGGTTGAGAAGAATCCACATACCCTCCTGCCAAATCTGCGGGTTTTGCTGTTTGTCGAGGGCGTTGATCGCCTCCATGCAGCTGGCGATCAGGGTATTGAAGGTGAAGCGTTCACCGTAGACCTCTTCACCCTTCTTCAGCGCTTCGTAGACCTTTTTGCGCGCCTCTTTTTCACTCTTCTCCAGCGACTTGTGGTCGATTTCGGGCAGTGATTCGCACGGCTCGGTCTTCTGCGCGCGGTCGTAGAGCTTGCGCAGGAAGCGGTGCGCTCCCTCGACGGCACTGTCGTTCCACTCCAGTTCCTGCGTCGGCGGTGCGGCGAAGAGGATGAAGAGCCTCGCCGTATCGGCACCGTACTTCTCGATCAGCGCATCGGGGTCGACGACATTGCCTTTGGACTTGCTCATCTTCGCACCGTCTTTGAGCACCATGCCCTGGGTCAAAAGGCGTTTGAACGGCTCGTCGACGTCGACGTAGCCAAGATCGCGCAACACTTTGGTGAAGAAGCGGGCATAGAGCAGGTGCAAAATCGCATGCTCGATACCGCCGATATACTGGTCGACCGGCATCCAGTAGTCGGTATCTTCTTTCGTGAACGCGACCTCTTCCCAGAGGCGGCGCGGTGTCGTGTAGCGCAGAAAGTACCAACTCGACTGCACGAAGGTGTCGAGCGTGTCGGTCTCTCGGGTCGCATCGCCTCCGCATTTCGGACATTTCGTGAATTTCCAGGCCGGATGGTGATCGAGCGGGTTCCCTTCGCCGGTTATCTCGACATCGTCGGGCAGTGTCACCGGCAGATTCTCTTTGGCTTCCGGCACGACGCCACACTTTTCGCAGTGGATCATCGGAATCGGCGCACCCCAGTAGCGCTGGCGGCTGACACCCCAGTCCTTGAGGCGGAAATTGACGACCTTCTTGCCGATCCCTTTCTCCTCGAACCACGCGATGATCGCGTCGCGTGCCGCCTGGCCGTAGAGGCCGTCGAACTCGCCGCATCCTTTCAACACCCCATCTTCGGTGTAGGCTTCGTTTTCGGGCAGTTCACCCTCTTTCGGATAGACGACCGGCTTGATCGGCAGGCCATACTTTTTCGCGAAATCGTAATCGCGCGTATCGTGTGCCGGCACCGCCATCACCGCACCGCTGCCGTACTCCATCAGAACGAAGTTGGCGACCCAGACCGGCACCTTCTCGCCCGTGATCGGGTGACGTGCGTAGATGCCCAGCGGCACCCCCTCTTTTTCGGCCATGTTGCGCTCCCGCACCGGCATACGCCGCATCGCCTCGATTTTCGCTGCGATCTCGTCGTCCAGCAACCCTCTTTCCATCAGCGCTTTGGCGAGCGGGTGCTCGGGTGCCACGGCGGCGTAACTGACGCCGCAGATCGTATCGGGGCGCGTCGTGAAGACTTCGAAGCTCCCGATTCCCGTCTTCTCTTTGCTCTCTTCGTCGAGTTCGAAAGAAAACTCCAGGCCTGTGCTCTTGCCGATCCAGTTGCGCTGCATCGCGATCACCTGGCTCGGCCAGCCGGCTTCCAGTTTCTTCAGATCTTCGAGCAGCTCGTCGGCGTAGTCGGTGATTTTGATGTAGTACTGGTACATCTCTTTCTGGACGATCGGCGTATCGCAGCGCCAGCAGCAACCGTCGATCACCTGCTCGTTGGCGAGTACCGTCCGGTCGTGCGGGCACCAGTTCAGATACCCCTTCTTGCGGTAGACCAGCCCCTTCTCCCACATATCGATGAAGAACGCCTGTTCATATTTGGTATAGAGCGGATCGCAGGTGGCGAACTCCCGCTCTTTCGAGAAGGAGAGCCCCAGCGCCGCGAGCTCCTTGCGCATGTAGTCGATGTTTTCGTAGGTCCACTTTTTCGGGTGTACCTTGTTCTTGATCGCCGCGTTTTCGGCGGGCATACCGAAGGCGTCCCACCCGATCGGATGGAGCACGTTGTGCCCCTTCTTGCGCCAGTAGCGCGCCACCGCATCCCCGATGGCGTAATTTCGTACATGCCCCATATGGATACGCCCGCTCGGATACGGGAACATACTCAACACATATTTTTTCGGCAAGCTCTTCTCTTCACTGGGTTCGAAGCTCTCGTTTTCGTCCCAGAACCGCTGCCACTTCTTCTCAATCTCGGAAGGATTGTATTTCATTCAAAACTCTCATGTGATGGGATAAAAAATGGATAAAGCCCATCGGCTGCATCCATCATCCATCCTCTTGCGTCACGCATGCAGCCCAGGGCTGCAGTGCGTCAGACGGTTCCTTGCTCGTACATCGCGCGCATCTTCGCTTTCTCCTGCTCGCGTTTCTTCTTCTCCGCCAGCTTTTTGCGGTAGTTCTCCACATCGAAGCCCATCATCATCAGCAGCGGCGATGCGATGAAGATGGAGCTGTAGGTACCGACGATGATGCCCACCAGCAGCGTGAAGCTGAAACCGTGGATGATCTCGCCGCCCATCAAAAAGAGCGTCAGAACCACGAAGAAGGTGGTCAGCGACGTCAGTGTCGTACGCGACAACGTTCGCGTGACCGACTCGTCGATGACATCGGCCAGTTTCGAACTCTTCACGGTCGTCAGGCCCTCGCGGATACGGTCGAAGACGATGATCGTGTCGTTCAGCGAGTAGCCAAGAATCGTCAGCAGTGCGGCCAGAATGTCGAGATTGACTTCGACATTGAAAAGGACGATGGCCCCCATGGCGATCGAGATATCGTGCACGAGCGCCAGCACCGAAGCGATCGCGAAGCGCCACTCGAAACGGAAGCTGACATAAAGCAAAATACCGGCGATCGCCAGTACGAGCGCCATGATCCCTTTTTCACGCAGCTCGTTACCCACCTTCGGCCCGACCATGTCGACCCGGCGGATCTCGAACTTGCCCGTTCCTTCCAGCAGTTTGCGCGCCTCGTCACCGATATCGGTCCCAAGTTTTTTGGAACTCGTACGCACCTTGATGACGATTTCGTCGTCGCTGCCGAAGTAGTTGACCGATGCGCCCTCGAAGGTTTTGGAGGATTTGATCGCCTCGCGTACCTTGTCGATCGGCGCTTTGCCTTCGTATTTCACCTGTACCAGCGTACCGCCGGCGAAGTCGATACCGTAATTGAACCCCTTGGTGAAGATCAGCACATACGATGCCAACACGGCAATCAAAGAGAGGGCAAAAAATATCTTCGATTTGGACATCAGAGGAATCGGTTTTTTATAGCGAAACAGTTCCATCAGCTCTCCCCTCCGGGGAATACGCCCGAGCGGCCAAGCCCCTCGGGCTGCGTTAACACTGGGTTCGCTTCGGCAGCGGGCCCACGCGCAGCTAAACCGCGCTCATTAACCTTTTTCATCTACCTACCCCCTTCGAGTTTGATGCCGAACCAGCGATTCAGCCTGTTCTTGTCGATTTTTGATTCCAGCATCTGCCAGATACCGTGGGTTCCCAGAATCGCCGTCAGCATCGATGCCAGAATACCGATGCTCATCGTGATCGCGAACCCTTTGATCGGGCCGGTACCGTACGCGTAGAGCACCACCGCCGCGATCAGCGTGGTGATGTTGGCGTCCAGAATCGCGCTGAAAGCGTTGGCATACCCCTGCTCGATCGCCTTGGCGACGCTTTTGCCTTCATATAGAAGCTCGCGTATCCGCTCGTTGATGATGACATTGGCATCGACCGCCATACCGACGGTCAGGACGATACCTGCCATACCCGGCAACGTGAGCGTCGCGCCGAAGAGCGCCATGATCGCCAAAATCAAAAAGAGGTTGACGATAAGCGCCACATCGGCCACGGCCCCGGCGATGCCGTAGTAGAGAATCATAAAGACGACGACGGCGATGAAACCGGTGATCAAAGCGACCATCGACGCTTTGATGCTGTCGGCTCCGAGACTCGGCCCGACACTGCGCTTCTCTTCCATGAAGACGGGGGCCAGCAGTGCACCCGATCGCAGCGCGATCGCCACGTCGTGCGCCTCTTTGACGCTGAAGCCGCCGCTTATCTGCCCGCTGCCGCCGCCAATACGCTCACGGATGACCGGCGCGCTGTAGACGCGGTTGTCCAGCACGACCGCCAGCCGCTTGCCGACGTTTTTGCCGGTGAAGTCTCCGAAAATCTGCGCCCCCTGCGAGTTGAGCGAGAAGTTGATGACCGGCTGATTGTTCTTGTCGAACGCCACGCGCGCGTCGGTCAGCATCGAACCGTCCAGAATCGGGATCTCTTTGACCAGATATTTGCGGTTCGGGTTCTGGGCATCTTTTAAAATGACATCGCCGTACTGCGCCGCCTCGGCCGGTGTCATGCGGTCGACGTTCGCCGCACGCTCCTCGTCGATCGCCATCAGCTGCAGGTGCGCCGCTTTGGCGATCAGCTCGCGGATGCGCTGCTCCTGCTCGGGCGTCTTGATACCGGGTACTTCGACCAGGATCTTGTCTTCGCCCTGCTTGGCGACCGTCGGCTCCGCCAGGCCGAACTGGTCGAGACGGTTTCGGATCGTGTCGACGGCCTGGGTGATCGCATACTTCTTGACCGATTCGATCTCCTGTGGCGTCAACGAAACCGTATACTTCAGGCCATCTTTCTGAACGGCGATCCCTTCGATCTTCTTCAGAATCTCGTCCATTTTCGGCATATCGTCTTTGTCGAGCAGTTCGAAGCCGATCTTGCCGTCACGCACTTTGAACTCGTCGATGATCAGATCTTCGTCTTCGGCCGCATACTTGACAGAGGAGGCGAGCGATTTGATTTTCGACTCGATCGCTTCGTCGGTATCGACACCCAGAAGCATATGCAGGCCGCCTTGCAGGTCGAGGCCGAGCGTGATTTTTGGACCTTTTTGAAGATTCAGAAGAGAAGGCGCAGAGAGCGCCAGGCCGAAGATCGCCGCGGCGATGAAAACGAGGACGCGGTAATTAAGCTTCATCCTCGATCTTTCTCGCTACGGCATCGGGAACGAGTTTGACGATCGTATCGTCGTTAAGCTTGACTTTGATAAAATCCTCTTCGGGTTTGACCACTTCGGCCATCAAGCCGCCTGTGGTAACGACTTTGTCACCTTTTTTGAGCGATGCCACCATCTCTTTGTGCTTTTTCGCCTGCTTTTGCTGCGGACGGATCACCAGGAAATAGAAGATCGCGAACAATACGAGAAGCGGAAACAATGAAGCCAGCATATTGCCCTGTTCAGCACCATTCATACACTATCCTTTTGCCATGAAAAATTTGAAGCACTATTTTAGCACTCCTGTGATTAGTTTAGGCTTTCTTTCCGCACTTTGTGCCTCCGCCTTCATCTATTTGCACCATTTCGGCCTGCATCTGCCGTGGTTTCAGGCCTTTCTCGGCATCGGCGCGCTCTGGTTCTGGCTGACGCTTCCGCCGCGCGCGATGTTTTGGAGCGGATTTTTTACCGCCACGCTCTGGTTCCACTGGATCGGACTGAGCTTCCGCTACTACGACCTGAGCTGGATGATTCCCTTCGTCGTTCTGGGCATCGCCCTTTGCTACGGTTTCATTTTCCGGCTCATCGCGGCGCTTGGGCACATCGTGCCGCGTGCTGCCGCCTTCGGCCTCGTCGAGTATCTGCACCCTTTCGGTTTCGACTGGTTCCGCCCCGCCCTGATGTTCACCGGCTCCATCCTCGGCGACCACCTCTGGCAGCTCTGGATCGTTCTCGCTACCCTCGCCCTCTTCATTCCGATGAAACACAAAGCCCGTTACGCCGTGCCGGCACTGTTTCTCTTCGCCATTCATCATCCATCGTCCACCACGCATCGTCATCAGCTGGAACAGCGGATCCAACTGGTCCAAACGAATATCGACCAGGCCAAAAAGTGGGACCCGCGCTACCGTCGGCCGATCGTCGAGCTCAACCTCCAGGCGATCCGAAACGCGATCGCTGAAAAAAAGGGGGCCGTCATCCTGCCCGAAAGCGCTTTTCCTCTCTTTTTGAACCACGACATCGAACTGATGCAGACCCTGATGGAACTCAGCCACGACATTACGATCGTCACCGGTGCCCTCTACGCCCAGAAGGGGAAATCCTACAACTCCACCTACCTTTTCCAATACGGCGATCTACGCATCATGCACAAAGTGGTCCTCGTTCCATTTGGCGAAGCGGTTCCGCTTCCCAAATGGCTCGGGCACTGGATCAACGACCTATTCTTCGAAGGGGCGAGCGACTATACGACTGCCGAAAAACCGAGTGATTTCGAGATGCTCGGCCACACCTGGCGCAACGCCATCTGCTACGAGGCGACCTGCGACCGGCTTTTCGAGGGAAATCCCAAATACATGGTCGCCATCAGCAACAACGCATGGTTCATCCCTTCGATCGAACCGACACTCCAGCGGCTGCTTCTCCAACTACAGGCCGACCGCCACGGCACGACGATTTTTCACGCCACCAACGGGCCGATTACCGGTATCGTCGAACCCGACTGACACCCTTGGCCGGACGCATAATCTTCTATTTATTTCTCTTATGCTAACATCGGAAGAATATTGAGCCAGGAGCAGAGCAATGAATATCGCCAACGACGTATCCGAACTGATCGGAAACACCCCGCTTGTCAAGCTGCATTTCGCAAGCCGCGAAACCGGATGCACGATCCTTGGGAAGTGTGAATTCATGAACCCCGGCGGATCGGTCAAAGACCGCATCGGCAAAAATATGGTCGAACAGGCACTGAAACGCGGCATCATCGACGAAACGAGCACGATCATCGAACCGACGAGCGGCAACACCGGCATCGCTCTGGCGAGCATCTGTGCGGCAAAGGGGATCAAACTGATCCTCACGATGCCGGAATCGATGAGTCTGGAGAGAAGAAAGCTTCTCAAAGCGTTGGGGGCCGAATTGAAGCTGACACCGGCTGAAGAGGGGATGACAGGGGCGATAAAGATGGCGGAACGACTCTGCAAGGAGATCGACAACTCCATCATCCTGCAACAGTTCGAAAACCCCGACAATCCCGACATTCATCGCAAAACGACGGCATTGGAGATTTTGCGCGACACCGATGGGGCAATCGACATCTTCGTCGCGGCCGTCGGAACCGGCGGGACGATCACCGGAACGGGCGAGGTACTGAAGGAGAAGGTTCCAGAAATCAAAGTCTATGCCGTCGAGCCCGAAGACTCCCCCATCCTTGCCGGGGGAAAACCCGGGCCGCACAAGATCCAGGGCATCGGCGCCGGATTCGTACCGAAGATTCTCGACACCGAAGTCTATGAATCGGTGATCGAAGTCGGAAACGACGATGCGTTCAAAACCAGCCGGCGCATCGCCAAAGAGGAGGGGCTTTTGGTCGGCATCTCTTCAGGTGCCAACGTCTATGCCGCGATGAAAGTGGCATCGCGTCCGGAAAACCGCGGAAAAACGGTCGTCACGATCCTCTGCGATACGGGTGAACGCTACCTCAGCACCGAACTCTTCGAGGATGGCGAATAGATGCCAAGCTGCCCCATCTCCGCCGAACGGATCAACGAGAAACAGGCACGCATCGCAGGCGCCATTACCTGTATGGCCGCCCTTTCATACATGGCGGCCCCGTCGCCGCTGTGGCTTCTTTTTCTGCTGCTCGACTTCTTCGCGCGCGCCTTTTCAAGGCGTTTCAGCCTGATCGCCAGGCTTTCGGGAATCTTCGCACGCTTTCTGGGCAAAGCGCAGGTCGTCGATGCGGCCCCGAAAAAGTTCGCCGCGAAGATCGGTATAGCGATGAGCCTCGGTGCACTGCTCTTGCATATGGCGGGCCTCGTCGAAGGCGCAAAGGCACTCATCGCCGTCATGGCGCTCTGTGCGTTTTTGGAAGCCGCATTCAGCTACTGCGTCGGATGCAAGCTCTATACCCTTTTGCGAAAATTCGAAAAAGGATTCGGTAAAACCGCTTAACCAAAAAGGATCACCATGCTGTTAGAAACCATCTCGATCGTAAACGGCTCCATCCAACACCTTTCGCTCCACCAGGCACGTCTCGACAGAAGCCAAAGCGCTCTGTTCGAGGACTACACCCCTATCGATCTTGGCAGTCTCATCCATCCACCCTCCGGATCGGGACAGATCAAATGCCGCATCGTCTATGCGGACGAGCTCATCGACATCAGCTACGCACCCTACCACCCCAGAGAAGTGAGGCACCTCAAACTGATCGAATCCTCCATCGACTACGCCCACAAATACAGTGACAGGGAAGCGCTCGACGACCTCTTCGCCCGACGGGGTGGCGCCGATGACGTTCTGATCGTACGAAACGGGCTGATCACCGATACGAGCGTCGCCAATATCGCCTTTTACGACGGCAAAAAATGGATCACTCCCAAATCGCCTTTGCTTCGCGGTACGACAAGGGAACGGCTCGTGCGAAGCGGTTTTCTGATACCCCGGGACATCCGCGTCGACGAGCTCGGAAATTTCGAAACGTTCGCGCTTTTGAACGCGATGATCGGATTCGAACCCGTCAAACATGGTACAATTACCTAAAAAAAGAAGTTTTATGCTTATCGATATGATCAAAGAGAGAGAATTTCAGGAGATCATGGAAGCGCATATCAAAGATATGCTGCTCTATCTTCTCGAAAGCGACCAGCCTTTCGGGCTGCTTTGCAATCTCGAACACGTCACCTTCGATCCGCCTCTGCCCGAAGAGCTCGCGGGTATGCTTCAGGAGGTGACACTTTTTATGATCGCAGGCTACACCTTCGAAAGTTTCGAAGTGGAGGAGCGGACACTTTTCTTCGAAGCCGGTTTCGGGCCGCAGAATTTCGGAAGCGTCGTCAGCATGCCGATTCTTGCCGTCTTGCAGCTGCTCGTCGAAGAGACGCCGATCCTGATCAATATGGCACAGCCGATGGCCGATCTCGAAACGACAAAAGAGACGTCCGGTGTCAAAAGTTCGCTCGAAAGTTTTCTCAGCAATCCGGAAAACAGAAAATTTCTAAAGAAGTGAAAGGGTAAAGGTTTGCGTACGGCCTAGCGTTGCGTGAACCCGCCATGGCGGAAGAGCTTCATGCCGCAGGCATCGCAAAGCGAAGCCGAAGGGGCTTCGCTTCTTCGGCCTCCCGCTAGCATTTGTTTTGCTGGAGAAAGTTCACGACGTTTTCGATGAAAGCATCGTGTTTGCGGTCTTTCGAGTAGGCGATGTAGAGTTTTCTTTTGATGCGGTAACCGCGTATCCTCGATTCGTAGAGCTGGCCATTCTCCACTTCGTCCGCGATTGCGACATGGGAGATGAACGAGACGACCGGAGGCTCGCCCTCGTTCGTTTCCGCTTTCAAGATGGCGGCTTTCAGCGTGGCCGAACTGTCCACTTCATAGAGCACGTCGAGATTTTTGCATTCGGTTCCGATCTCTTCGAACACCTCTTTCACCATACGTCTCGTATGCGAAGCTTCGTCGCGGCAGATCCATCGGTAGTTGTTCAGATCCTCGGGCTTGAGCGTTTTGGGCAGCGGCTGATTGCTGAAAATCACCAGTTCGTCTTCGAGCCACTCCCGATAGATGACGTCGTCTTTGAAGATCGGCGATTCGATGAGGCCAAGATCGATCTGTTTGGTGAGGATGTCGTCGATGACCTGTTCCGACACTTCGACTTTGATCTGCACGTCGTTGTGGATGACGTTTTTGATGTTGTTGAGACATTTTCCGGGGATAATGAAGTTTCCGATCGTGAACGATGCACCGATTCTGAAGGTGATCTCTTTGTTGATGATTTTGATGAGATCGCGCTCGGCATTGTTGATGCACTTTTCGAGGCGCAGGGCGATACGGTAGAGATCTTCTCCCTCTTTCGTCAGAATGACGCCATTCTTTTTACGTTCGATGATTTTGCAGTCGAGATATTTTTCGATAAACTTGATCTGCTGGGTTACCGCCGGCTGCGAAATTCCGAGCTTTGCAGACGCTTTCGAAAAGCTGCGTTCGCGAACAACCGTCAAAAAAGTTTCCAGTTTTGCGAAATCTTTCAGCATAACAAATCCTTAAGATTTTTATTTGTTATTCTACCAGATTATATTTATAAATGCAATAATTTTTTGTTATTTGTAATCATTTTATTCTTCTTTAAGTGCCCAAACATTCCCGGTTAAGTTCCATCTCTCATTTAACGAAAAAATCGGTTCCGGAAAAACCAAGATGCCACGATAGAGCGTCTCTTCAACTTTTTTTTGATATACTAAATACAATTTATAAGCAACAGAAACGGATTATGGACAAAATACTCGACCAACTCAACCCCGAACAGCGTGAGGCCGCCTGCCATATCGACGGGCCGATACTCATTTTGGCCGGTGCCGGAAGCGGGAAGACCAAAACCATCACGACACGTCTTGCCTATCTCCTCTCGCTCGGTATCGACCCTGCCAATACACTGACACTCACCTTCACCAACAAAGCGGCGTCCGAAATGCGCGAACGCGCGCTTTCGATGATCGACAACCCCGTCTATCCGCCGCTTCTATGCACGTTTCACAAATTCGGGCTCCTCTTTTTGAAGTTCCACATCGAAAAACTGGGACGGAAAAACGATTTCGTCGTGATCGATACCGACGACAAAAAACGGATCATCAAACAGATCGACAAAGAGCTTCCGACCGCACTCGTCGCGAGTGAAATCTCCCGTTACAAAAATTCGCTCATCCATCCCGCCCAGGCGATCGCACAGGCCGAACAGCCCCAGTACAAAAAGATCGCCGCCATCTACCAGACCTACCAGGAGTACCTGGTCGAAAACAATCTGGTCGATTTCGACGACCTTCTGATGCTGACCCACGAACTGCTGGAGATGGACGAAGATCTCAGAAAAAGCGTCAGCGACCGCTACCGTTACATCATGGTCGACGAGTACCAGGATACCAACGAACTGCAGCTGCAGCTGCTCAAAAAGCTCTGCGACAGCCACACCAACCTCTGCGTCGTCGGAGACGACGACCAGAGCATCTACGGATGGCGGGGCGCCAACATCAAAAACATTCTCGAGTTTCCCAACATGTTCGACGATACGAAGGTCGTCAAACTCGAGCACAACTACCGCTCCACTGAAGAGATCCTCAAAGCGGCCAACCTTCTGATTCAACACAACCGCAGCCGGCTCGGAAAGACGCTTATCAGCACCAAAGGGAAGGGAAAACCGGTCGAGATTTTCCAAAGCAGCGACGAAAACGAAGAGTCCGACAAGATCGCCCGTGCCATCAAACAGCTGATCGACAGCGGTGTCGCGGCGGGCGAGATCGCCGTACTCTATCGCATCAACGCCCTCTCACGCTCGCTCGAAGAGGGGCTCAACCGTGCCGGCATCGCCTATCAGCTCGTCGGCGGCGTGCGCTTCTACGAAAGGGCGGAGATCAAAGACGCTATCAGCTATCTGCGTATCATCGCCAACAGCCACGACGACTTCAGTTTCAAACGGGTCATCAACCGTCCCAAACGCGGCATCGGAAAAGCGACGATCGACAAGATCGAAAAGGCGGCCTACGAAAAACA